>JANQHK010000140.1 GCA_028282685.1 Phycisphaeraceae bacterium | reverse complement strand
GCTGCCCGTTTCCAGCAACATGAGCGCGGGTCTTGCCGGCCGACAGCATCGGACAGTTCCCCCTCGGGCAGAGGCGATGTAAACGGGGACTGGGTAGCGGACGACTGGAATTGACCCTGTGTGTTGGAGCTCGCGCCCCAGGACTCAGGACTCAAGCACCCGGACTCCGTGGTTCCGACATGACGGGCACGGACAGGACCGCTGATCGGATGCCGGAATGGCCGGTTGTCCTCTGCCCCCGCGTTGCCGCCGCCGATCCAACCTGAACCTCGCTCAACAAAACGTGAGTGGTGAAACGATCCCCGTCGCACGGCGTGCATCCCGCCGCACGCGCGGGGTTTTATTGCAGTGAAGGGACAAAGGGACGAAGGGATGAAGGGACGAAGGGATTGAGGGACAGAGGGATGGAAAGATTTTTGTTTAGCCGCGACCCGCAGGGGAGCGCGTTGAACCGACGATCAACGATCCCCGTGGGTTACGCATCATGCGCATCGCGGGCATCCCATTTCGCGACGCGATGCAGCGCGTTCACGGTTCGCCGCGTTGCGCGTATTTTACCGTCGCCCGCGCCCCCCGCGCCGACGCATCATCTCGTAACGGGCTCGCATCCAGTCCCGGTAGCGCTGCTGCGCCGAGCGCCGGTTCTGAGAGTTGTCGCTGTTCTCATCGTTGAATACATCGTTCTGGTCTTCCTCCGGCGGCATGCGAATGATGAAGCCGCGGTTGATCACCGGCACCGGCCGACCGCGCTCGCTGGTCAGGTAGCCGGCCATGATCCCGCCGACCAGAACCACCTCGTCGAGGTTGTCGTCGGCCATGTCCGGCTCGGCCACGATCACGCGCGACAACGAATCGCCCAGCGAAACCGTCAGCATCCGGATCGGCTGATCCTCGAAGGCCTGTTCCTCGTCCACGGCGCCAAGGAACAGCACCGGTTGGCCCGCCGACAGCGAGCGCAGGTGAATGTGCTTGCGCGCCTCGGTGTTCAGCGGCATCGCCATCCGCTGCGGATTGATCTGCAACACGTCCTGCATCTGGCTGCGCATGTGCACCAGGTTGCGCTGGGCTTCGGGATGATTCAAATCGCACTGGCACAGCGCGCGCACGATGTTCGAGCCGAGCTTGACCATGGTGTCGGCGTTGGCCAGTCCGGTCTGCTCGCAGCGCGGGCAGGGCTTGGTTTTCTTGGAGTTTTCGTCCTCCGCGGCGGCGGTGTTGCCCGACGAGGGCTTCGTACGGACGTTGCGCGTGGTCGTGATGGGGGTGCGGGTGTCATCTTCCTTCGGCTGATCTTCCGGGTCGAGTTCGATTTCACCGGTTCCCTTGCACAGCGGGCAAACCGATGCTTTGAGAAAATCGTTGGCCGCACGGCGCAGGTCGTTCCAATTCACCGGCCCGCTGATCCGCACACGCGGCAGCCGATGGTAGGCCGGCGAACTGGCGCCGTATTTGATTTTGGCTGTGGCCAGACTCATCTGGTTGGCCTCGTCTTCGGCCTCGTCCATGAGTTGGCGCACGTGATCCGCGGCCAGCGCCAGACCCTTTTCCGTGATGCTGCTGGAGGAACTGCGCCGGCGGGGGGCGGAACGACTGGAATCGGGCTCGCGCCAGAACCACACCCCGATGCCCGCCAACTCGCCGTCGGCATTGATCAGCGGCCCGCCCGATTGTTCCAGCGACACGGAGCACGTCACCACCGCCCAACGCGACAGGTTATCGAACGGCAGAGCGCGGCGCGTCGAATCACGCAACGCGTAGTGGCGGATGATGCGCGTGCAGGCCCCGTACCCGACCGTCGGTTCGCCTTCCGAGGAGCGGCCGATCAGCCACAGTTCGTTCTCGGGCTCGATGGGTTTTTCCGGAACGGTGATCCAGCGTCGCTTGGTCAGCACCGGCAACGCGCCCGGCGTGATGCGCACCAGCGCCAGGTCCAGACGCGGTTTGACCGCCACCAGCAAAACCGGTACCGGCTCGTTGTGAAACGGTACGATCGCTTGCACGTTGTCGGCGCCCTTGAGTTGATGAAAGCAGGTGACGGCCAGGCCGTCCGAGGAAACGAAAAACGCCAGGGACCGGCGCTCGACATTTTCACTGGAAGAGCGGATGCGCAACTCGAAGACCGAATCGATCGCAGCGCGCAGTTTTGCGATGGGTTCGGAGACGGAACGGCTGGTTCCGTCCGACGTTTCGTTGCGGCGGTCATCAACGCGGCGATCGGGCGACGGGCCGGGCGGTGTGGGGCGGAACTGCGCCAACGCCGGGATCGCCATCGCCAGGCAGGCGATCAGTACGGGCAGGATTCGCAGGGCACGCGGGCAACAATGAAGCGGGATGGACACGGTGCGATCCTTCCGATTGGGTCTGTGTGTGTCTGAGCTCTTGTACGCATCGGCCCACGCCGCGGTGACGTCTCATCGTTCTCAAAGGCACGTCATAAGCAATCCCCCATTATTTGATATAACGCGGCCCGGGGCGGCATTATTGTCCATTTTCGAAAATTAACTTGTGCTGACGGTCAGCGGGACCGGCTGGGACTGCGGGCGGTGGGTCGGTTGAACGGCCAGGTTCATCGGGCGGCGTCCCGAGGGCGGCAGGCCGTCCTGGTCGATGATGCGCTGGATCGCCATGACACCTTCCAGCAGGGTTTCGGGGCGGGGCGGACAGCCGGGCACATAGACATCGACGGGGATGAACTGATCGATGCCCTGAACGACGGCGTAGGTATCGAACACGCCGCCCGTTGATGCGCAGGCACCCATCGAGATCACCCATTTCGGCTCGGCCATCTGCTCATAAACACGCTGCAAAACGGGCATCATTTTGATGCTCACGCGCCCGGCGACCACCAGCAGATCCGACTGGCGCGGACTGAAACGAAAGGCCTCGGCTCCGAACCGGGCGATGTCAAAACGGCTGGAGGCGGTGGCCATCAGTTCGATGCCGCAGCAGGCCGTGGCGAACGGCAGGGGCCAGAGCGAAGATCGCCGTGCCCAGTTGACGACTTTGCGCAGCTGCGTGGTGACGTAGTTGTCGGAATTGAACTCCAGGCCCATGGGAACATCCTTGAAAAACGCGGCCGGCATGTTGGCTCCCCGGTCGCTGTGAAGCCGAATGCAGGGCATTATAGAGGTTGCTGTAAATAGGACCAGAGCCGGGCGCCGATATCCAAATGAACCGGCCAATATCATTGACTTGTTGGGTTTAAAAGGGTATGTTTCTGAGTCCATTGAATTGACAAAGAGTCTCAATTGTCGGGAATCGAGGATTTCATGGTCAGTACGCTCGATGCCATGCAACGCGGATCACGGGGGACGGTGGTTTCGCTCTGTGACGACAGCGACTGCGGTTGTTGTCTCCGCCGATACGGCCTTCGCGAGGGGGTGACCGTGGAAGTGGTCTCCAACAGCGATCCGGTGATGATCCGCTTCGATGGTTGCTGCCTGGCGCTGCGTCGTTGCCTGCTGAAAGGCGTTGTTTGCGACTGTCCTCAGGTCTGATTGGCGTTACCTGCTGAAAATCAGTGCCTTACGATCCGTAAACCGTTGAGAATACGGTTTTTGGGTAAATTTTTTCATCAAAATGACGTGGTGGATATTGATGGATAAGACCGTTGAGGTATATTGACCATCAATTCCTGAACACACTGCATTTGCTACTCACAATCAACATGATGCTACCGATGTTCCTTCTCTCCCTTCAGTTGCCAAGTCGTACAGCAGGTGGCTTTCAAATAACGACGAACCACTATTTTCAACCACTTTGACCGACTTTGCACTGAATAACTGCACATTGATTTTTGAGATCGATCATGACTGATACGTCGATGACCCCGGATGTCCCGAATACGGACTTGGAAATTGCCCTGGTCGGCAATCCCAACACCGGCAAGAGCACGCTGTTCAAACGGCTGACCGGCATCCACCAGCGGACGGGCAATTACCCCGGCGTGACGGTGGAGAAGAAGATTGGCACGATGCGCACGGGCGCACGCGATATCACGGTGATCGATCTGCCGGGCACGTATTCGCTGGCCGCGGCCAGTGCGGACGAACGGATCGTGATCGACGTACTGAACGGCCGGATTCCCGGAACGCGCCGGCCCGATGCGGTGGTGATCGTCGCCGATGCGACCAACCTGATGCGCAACCTGTTCCTGGCGTCGCAGGTGGCCGACATCGGCCTGCCGATGGTGCTGGCTTTGAATATGACCGACCAGGCGGATCGACAGGGCATTGATATCGATACGGTCGCTCTGTCTCAAACGCTCGGGGTCCCGGTGGTCAAGACGGTCGCCAGCGAAGGACGCGGCGTGGAGGAGTTGAAGGATGCCATCGTCCTCGCCGTACGACAGCGCTCGCTGTTTTGCACCGTGATGTGGCCGCGGGCCGTCGGCGAGGCGCTGGATATCGTGCGTCAAAGCGTCATCGAAGACACGGGCAACGAGCCGAACGATAACGAAGTGCAACGGCTGCTGTTCGACGCCCACTCGGCGGTGGCTGAGCGTCTGGGGTGGAGCGAGGACGCCCACCGCGCCGTGCTGGACCGGGCGCGTGGCGTGCTGGTCGCGGCGGAATTGAATCCGCTGAGTGTGGAGTCGGTTCTGCGGTACGGGCGCCTGGGCGATTTGCTCAAGGGCGTGGTGGAGTTGCCGGAGCCGCGGGCCTCGCGCAGCGAATCGGTGGACAAGGTGCTGACGCACAAGTTCTGGGGGCTGTTTATTTTCGCCGGGCTGATGTGGCTGGTGTTTCAGTCGATTTATGAGTGGGCCGGACCGGTCATGGATGTGGTGGATGGCGCGTTCGGTTGGCTGGGTGAAACCGTCGGTGCATGGCTGGAGGGATCGCCGGTCCTTCAATCGCTGGTGGTGGACGGTGTCATCGCCGGCGTGGGTGGGGTCATTATTTTTCTGCCGCAGATTCTGATCCTGTTCTTTTTCGTTTCGCTGCTGGAAGACACCGGCTACATGGCGCGGGCGGCATTCCTGGTCGATCGCCTGTTCCGCTGGTGCGGTTTGAACGGTCGCAGCTTCGTACCGCTGCTGAGCAGCTATGCCTGCGCGATTCCCGGCATCATGGCGGCCCGTACGATCGAAGATCCCAAGGCGCGGCTGACGACGATTCTGATCGCTCCGCTGATGAGTTGCGCGGCGCGGTTGCCGGTGTACGTGTTGATGATCGATCTGCTGGTGCGCCCCAGGTACGGCGCTACCGGGGCGGCGTTGACACTGTTTGCCATGCATGTCGTGGGGCTGGTGGTGGCGTTGCCGGTGGCGTTCGTGCTGAACCGGTTGATCTTCAGGGCCAAACCACAGCCGTTTGCGATGGAGATGCCGCGGTACCAGGCGCCCACGGTACGGATGGTGCTCTGGCGGATGTGGGAGCGCGGGTATGACTTTCTGAAAACCGCGGGGACGATCATCTTTGCGATGTCGATCGTGATCTGGGCGCTGAGTTATTTCCCGCGGCCGAAGGAAGTTGAAGTCGCGGCGTCCACCGCGTACATCGCAGAGCAGGCCGAGCAGCAAAACTTGTCGCAGGATGATCTACTGCAACGGGTCGAGTCTGAACCCGATGGCGCGTTGGCGGCGGGCCTGGAAAATGCCGTGCAAGGCGCGTACATCGAGCAGAGTTACATGGGACGGGCCGGCAAGGCGGTGCAGCCGATCTTCGCCCCGGCGGGGTACGACTGGAAGATCACCGTGGGCGTGCTTGGCAGTTTCCCGGCGCGCGAGGTGATCATTGCCACGATGGGCATCGTCTACAACCTCGGTGGGGATGTGGACGAAGGGTCCGAACGTCTGCATGACACGATGCGCTCGCAGACCCGGCCGGACGGCAAGCCGATTTTCACGATTCCCGTGGCGTTTTCGATCATGGTGTTCTTCGCGTTGTGCATGCAGTGCGGGGCGACGGTGGCGACGATCGTGCGCGAGGCGGGGCTGAAGTGGGCGATCTTCTCGTTTGTTTACATGACCGTGTTGGCTTGGGGCGGAGCGGTGGAGACGGACGAACTGGCGAATCGGAAAGTGCGCAGCGGCCTCGAAGGTGCGATCTACCGGCGTATCGCTGCGATGACGCAGGACGAGGCCAACCG
>JANQHK010000135.1 GCA_028282685.1 Phycisphaeraceae bacterium | reverse complement strand
GGCATGAGGGGCGAGTGTAACGAGTCCCTTCGATGCCGATGTTCGATTTCATATTCGGATATCAGTCTACAATTTCTATAAGCATCTGAGCTACTTCATCGGGTTTCTTGAGAACTGGAAAATGGTTAAATGGTCGCTCAAGGTATTGCCAACCTTGTTGTTGTAACTTCTTTGCAAATGCAATCTCTGTGGGATCATTTGTCTTATTTTTGTTAAAGCGAACATAAGTGTGTTTTAGTTTCGCGGCATCGGGATTCTTAATCCGTAAAGGTTGCTTGAATGCTTTGAGTAAGGCATCGGTTCTACGGTCGGCATCTGGAGGATTGTGAGGCAATCGCCATCCATCGCCATGCTCCTTTGCTATATGCTCAAAATAGGCCATTGCCTCGGGGCCAAAGATATCAACACACGATTGACCATCTTCAGGAACCACGGCGTCCAGATAAACTAGCTGCTTGATTCGTTCCGGCACCTTTTCTGCAACACCACTAATGACCATGCCGCCATAACTATGACCTACAAGGATAATACTATTCAGCTTTTCGTAGGCAAGCACATTCACAACATCCTGGATATGCGTATCCAAACCCACCTCAGGTGTTGCCAGATGCGCACGTTCCCCTGAACCTGTTAAGGTTGTGGTGAAGACACGGTGCCCATCAACTTGCAGCTTGTTCGCAACACCACGCCAGGCCCAGGCACCGTCATGGGCACCGTGAACAATCACATAGGTATGCGCCATCGGTTTTTCTCCAGCGCCCACGTCATCTGAATCTGCATGGAGTGACAATGCACTAATGACGCATGCACCACAAAGCATCAATGTGATTAGCCTTGTTTTCGACTTTTGGGTATTCATATGAGTCTCCTATTCTTTGTCAGCAATGGCAGAAGCCGGCTAAACATCTATTTCTCGATAGTCACCACCAAAGGAGAACCAGGATTCCAAGGAGCTAGGTGAGACCGTGGATCTCATGGATGGACGGTCTCAGCAGGCTCGATCCTTCTTCCTCTCCAGCATTGCCCGCAGTAGCTGGAGCTTTCCAATATGGACTGCCTCGTGTCCAACAGTCAGGAACACCCAGTGTGCCGTGGTAAGGTTGTACTCTGATGAAGGGAGAACCTTATGCCAGTCATCGTCAGCGAGCGACTGGACAAATTTGGTGCTCTCATCCCTTACTTCTCGAACCCAACGAAAGACCTTCTTAACAGAGTCGATCGACTCTCGAATACACTCGACTGAACACCAGTCAGGTCCAAAGACCTCATACTGCGGCGGAATGAGATCGCTCTCAACACCCTGTAGGAACTTGCCGATGTGTACTCGTTCCCGGTGAGCGATATGCCCAACGTGCCAGAGCATGCACAGGTTCTTGTCATCGGGAACCCAGAACAGCTGTTCTTCGGTCAGACCATTGACTTCAAACAGGGGGTGCGAATAAAAGAATCCCCTGTCCATCTGGACATCACCATAAAGCCAGTGAGCGAGATCATTCCATTCTGACATATGTGCTTCCTTTCTCATCGAACTTGTTTTTCTACAGAAATCTGGTTTACCCGATCACATGCGATCAGTTTACCGACGCCGCCAGCCGTAGGAAATTTCAAATCGAGCGGTGAACGCCCGGCGTTGTGAGCGGCAAGGCGGGTTTTGAGATCTTCGGTCAAGCCGATGTAGCGTTGGTCAGGGTGAGAAAGCGAGCGTATCAGGTAGACGTACATCGGCACCCTGCTTCATGAAGTGTTTTGACGGGTGCGGCCCTGCTCCGCCATTCGGCTTGGCAGGGGCATTCTGCATAGCGGAACAAAGGCAACCGCCTTTGTCCGCGACGCAGAATGGAGCCGGGGGGAATCGAACCCCCGTCCCGTGACAGGCGATCAGGTCGCTTCTACGTGCATAGTCGTCGTTTTCATCTCGATCTTCGGACGACCGACGACGGCCTTCCTCCGATCCAGTCACAGAAAAGTTTAACCCCGCTGCGCTGCGACGCCGCGTTGGGGCGAGCCCTCAAATTTTCACGCCCGACCCACCGAGGGCGGGTCGGCCGGGCGCGTGGCCGCGTTAGGCAGCCAGAGCGTAGTTGCCAGTGTTGGCAGTTGTGGTTTTGCCCGTGGTTTAACGAGGCCAACGGGCACCTCGACACGCCACGACAAGACGCTGCTGTCCGGTCGAAACCGATCGGCCCCGATTGTCAAAGAGCAGTCCCATTATATCGGCTCCCCGGCGGGGGGCTTGGAGAGAATACGCGCTCCCTGCGGGTCGCGGCCAAACGTGGGCTGCGGGTGGACGTGGCGATCGACGATCGCCCGCAAAACACTTCAGAACATCGCATCACCCAATCCATTTACCTGCGTCCCTCCGTCCCTTGCCCGGTATTACCGGACCCTGGTCGGGAGATGGACTACAATGGGGCAATTCGGCCGCTGGGTTGGCCGGATTCGGCCGCGGTCAGGGATTCCCGGCTTTTTCTGATGAAGTGCCCCTGCGTGCGTGGTCGAAGAATAGAGCAGACGCATCAGGAGAAGGCGAGGCGTAGTTGTATACCCCCCGCATTACATTCCGTGCTACTTTTTACGGAACCGCTGCATCATGTTAACCCCTGAACATGCCCGTATTCACCAGTTGAAGGTCACTCCCTCGCTTCCCGAGCCGCTCGAACCGCTGCTGGAGATCGCCCATAACCTGTGGTGGACCTGGCACCCCGAGGCGGTGGAGCTGTTCATTCGGATCGGTCGGGATCTCTGGCAGGAGTGCGGGCACAATCCGGTCAAGGTGCTGGGCGCCTGTCCGCAGGACCGTCTGGAAGCGCTGGCCCGGGATGACGCGTACCTGGCGTTTCTCGAGCGTGTGTACGATAGCATGACCACGCACCTGACGCGCTCGTGCTGGTTCCAACGCCGGTTCGACACCACCCCCGATTGTTGCATCGCCTACTTCTGTGCGGAGTTCGCCATCAACGAGTGCCTTCAGGTTTACTCCGGCGGCCTGGGGGTTTTGGCCGGCGATCATGTCAAAAGCGCCAGCGAGCTGGGTCTGCCGTTTGTGGGCGTGGGGCTGATGTACCGCCACGGTTACTTCCAGCAATACCTCAACGCCGACGGTTGGCAGCAGGAATATTACGACGATCTTGATTTCTCCAATCTGCCGATCAAGCCGGTCGAGGCGGCGGACGGGCAGCAGTTGACGGTGGACATCTGTCTGCCGGACCGCAACCTGAAGATCGCCGTGTGGCAGGCGACGGTGGGGCGGGTGCGCCTGTTCCTGCTGGACACCAACCTGCCGGAGAACGACCCGGCCGACCGCGTCATCACCGCGCAGCTCTACGGCGGCGACATGGACATGCGCTTCCGCCAGGAGCTGGTGCTGGGCATCGGCGGTCTGCGGGCGCTGTGGGCGATGGGCATCGAGCCCACCGTGATGCACCTGAACGAAGGTCATGCCGCGTTCCTGGCGTTGGAGCGCATCCGCCGCTTCATCGAGCAGCACAACGTCAACTTCGACGAGGCCCGCTGGGCCTGCGCCGCCGGCAACGTGTTCACCACGCACACTCCCGTTCCCGCGGGGATCGACCGCTTCCCGCCCGACATGATCCAGCGTTATTTCAAGGACTACTACCGCGGCCTGAAGCTCGACATGGAGGGTCTGCTGGCGCTGGGCCGGGAGAACGTGTTCAACAAGGACGAGTTTTTCTCCATGGCGGTGCTGGCGCTGCGCACCAGCGACGGCGCCAATGCGGTGAGCAAGTTGCACGGCGAGGTGTCGCGCGCGATGTGGAACCACATCTGGCCCGATGCGCCCGCCAAGGAAGTGCCCATCGGCCACGTGACCAACGGCATCCACTCACGCACCTGGCTCAGCCCGCAACTGATCGACATCTTCGACCGCTACCTGCCCCTGAACTGGCAGAACGAGCCGGAAGACCAGAGCGTCTGGGAAGGCATCAAGCACGTGCCGAACGAGGAGCTGTGGCGGGCGCACGAACTGCGCCGCCAACGGCTGGTCGCATGGGTCCGTCGCCGCCTGCAGCGCCAGATCGAGCGGCGCGGCGGCTCGACCACCGAAATCAAGCAGGCCAACGAAGCCCTCAACCACCGCACGCTGACCATCGGCTTCGCCCGGCGGTTCGCCACGTACAAGCGCGGCAACCTGCTCTTCCGCGATCCGCAACGGCTCATGAAGCTGCTGTCCGATCCGCAGCGCCCGGTGCAGATTGTCATCGCCGGCAAGGCCCACCCCGCCGACACCCAGGGCAAGGAACTGATCAAGCAGATCGTTCACTTCGCGCGCGAGCACGGCGCCGCCGGCAAGGTCGTCTTCATCGAAAACTACGACATGGCCGTCGCCCGGTACCTGGTCTCCGGTGTGGATGTCTGGCTGAACAACCCCCGGCGCGGCATGGAGGCCTCGGGCACGTCCGGCATGAAGGCCGCGGCCAACGGCGTGCTCAATTGCTCCATCCTCGATGGCTGGTGGGACGAGGCCTACCACAAGGACGTCGGCTGGGCCATCGGCTCCGGCGAAACCTACGCCAACTACGAATACCAGGACCAGGTCGAAAGCCAGGCCCTCTACGACCTGCTCGAAAAGCAGATCATCCCGATGTTCTACGATCGCGGTCCGGACGGCCTGCCGCTGACCTGGATCAAGTGGATGAAAAACTGCATCGGCCAACTCGCCCCCGAGTTCAACACCAACCGCATGGTCCAGCAGTACACCGAGCAGTATTACATGCCGGCCCACCAGCGGCTGACCTCGCTCGTCGCCGACGATCTGACCAAGGCCCGCCGGCTGGCGCAGATCAAGTACCGTCACCGCGAGCACTGGCGCTCGCTGAAGATCGAATCCGTCGAAGCCGACACCTCCCGGCCGCTGGCGGTGCGTGAGCCGCTCGACGTGGCCGTGGTCGCCCGGCTCGATGCGCTGACGCCCGACGAAGTGAAGGTGCAGCTCTACGGCGGGTCGCTCAACGCCGACGGTGCCATCGCCGACGGGACGCCCTTCAACATGAAACACGCCGAGGACCTGGGCGACGGCCGACACCGCTTCACCGGCCAGATCACACCCGAGAACAGCGGGCGTTACGGTTTCGCCGTGCGTATTCTGCCCGGCCATCCCCTGCTGGCCACCAGTCTCGAACCCGGCCAGATCACCTGGGACACACCGCCGAAGCCCCAGAAACAGGCCAAGGTCGCCGTTTCAGCGTAAGCCCGATCAGAAGGACCTGCACCACCGCCGCCGGTCGATAAGCCCCGTGCATGTGGCGTAAAAAAACCACGGCCGGACAAGCCGACCGTGGCGTGCATGTCGATTTCCCTGCTGAGTGAATTACGCCTTGCGACGACGTCGGACCAACATCAACCCGCCGATGCCGAGCAGCGTCAGCGTGGCCGGCTCGGGGACCGGCTCCACGTACAGCGTACTCTGCCGGGCCAGGGCGAGGACGTCATTGTCCGTCAGCGAATACTTCCATATCTGCGCATCGTCGATCAGGCCCTGGAACAGGGTGGCCTGATTCTCGACGTCGTAGTTCGTGATGCCGATGCCGACGCGCGTGTTCTTGAACGTGGTCGCCTTCTGGCGAGCGTCGGCGTTTCCATCACTGGAGATCAGCGTTTCGGTCTGGGGATCATAGAGGTGGAACACCGTGTCGCCCTTGCCCGCAACGCTCTCGTCGCGTACGAAGGCGACGAAATACTCCTGCTCCGCATCGAGTACGATGCCGTCTCCCACCGAATCATTCAGTGAAAACCACTGGCCGTGCCAGCGGAGGTCGAAGAAGAGGCAGTTTTTCCATTGCCCGTCGACTTCCCGACGTTCGACGCCGAAGTCCCAGCCGGTGTCGCTGCCGGAGCCGTCGGCGTCTTCGGTGGACATGATGACGTAACGGGTCTTGGCGTCGGCCAGATCGCTGTCGAGCTTGATCCAGGCGCCGAGGGTGAAGCCCGAGTTATGATTACCGAAATTGTGTGTGGCGCGGATGACGCCGTTGTTGGCGTCGATGGAGCGGGCACTGCCCGGGCCCATGCCGATGTTTGTGCGTGCGGTATCCGAAGTGAGCACGGCATCGGCGACCATCGTTCCCGTGGCGGTATTGTAGATGGTCGTGCCGCTGGCCTCTTCCATTTCATAGCGCACGAGCTTGCCGTAATCATCGCGGAAGCGGTTCCAGGCGGTGGCGATATTCGCATCGCCCTCGTGGTTGACCGCGGTGGAGCGCATCAGCGATTGCGCCGCGGCGGCGTTGCGCTTGCCCATCTCCACGTAGTTGGAGGCGGTGAAATTCCAGTGATAAAAACCGCCTTCGCTCCCATTACCGACGCCCAGTGAATCGACGTACACGGCGCTGCCGGGCATTTCGGCGTTCAGGTCGGCCACCGCCAGCTCTTTCTGCTGGGCCACTTCCTCGTGCGTGGCCACGCTCGGGTTGCGGGGGGAGTCGGAGATGATCACCGGCAGATCCGCAATCCCCATGTCACGGCGGACATCGTGCACCAGGTCCACCACGTTCTGGCGGTATTCCTCGCGGAAACCTTGATTGCCATAATCATTCCAGCCCTGCAGCCAGATGAAACCGGCGACTTCGTAGCCCTGACCGTCGTATTCGGAATACTTCTTGTCGAAATCGACCAGCGTCTGGTGCCATGCAGTAATGGCCCGGGTGTATTGGTAGCCGACACTGCCGCCGCGATCTTCCACGGCACTGGGCGGACGCCAGTCGCCGGCGAGCGTTGTGCCGCCCTTGTCGCTCTTGTGGAAGAAAAACTGGTTGGTGTTCGCCGCGGCCAGTTCGTGGCCCATGCTCAGTTCAATTCCAATTTCTTTGTTGTCGTGGCCGTAGCCGGGCCTGAGCGCGCCGTTGGGCAGATTGCCTTCGGGGTGGGACACCCAGATCTGATCGAGCGGTGCGCTGTAGCCGTCCACGTCGGTCTGGGTGAGGGGATAGGGATCGGTGGGATCGACCAGGTTGGCATGTTGCGTGACGCCGTCGTTTTGGAACCAGTGGCCCCAGCCCTCCATGTTGGACTGGCCGGCCATGAGGTAGATTTTCACGGGCCCGGTTCCGGCCTGCTGGGCCTTCACCGCGGGGCTTATCAGGCATGTCACCGCCAACGCGGCAATCACGAGACGGGGGAGCTCAATACGGTATTTCATGGAATTTCATCCCTTTCGACCCTTTTGGGGATCCGGTCTCGGCTGCGACCGGGCGTGGGTTTGCGGATGGTCAGAGACGGGGACACAGATCTGCGTCTCTTCAAAAATCAGGCCGGGGCCGTTAAGCCCCGGCCGGAGGAGTTTGGTTATTCCCGCGAACGCACTCCCTGAAAAAGCGAAGGGCGGGAATCGGGTTCTACAGATCAGGCCTTGCGACGACGGCGGACCATCATCAGGCCACCGAGACCGAGCAGCGCCAGCGAGGCGGGCTCGGGAACGAGGGTCAGATAAACACCATTCGCATCAACGCCGCCATTTGTGGCAAGCGCCGGGGCCAGACCGCTGTCCTCTGCGACGAACGTGAGCAAGAACTTGGTGCCCAGGTCTGCTGTCTCCAAGGCGACACCATCAAGGAACAGCTTGTCCTCGCCAGTCGTCGTTCCGAAGAAGTTAGTCATCACCGCCGCGGTCGAAGGAGCTTCCTGAAAGAAAATCGACCCGGTCCAAGTCGAAGAGAAATTGACCGTCGAGTCGTTGGTTACGAAGTCCCACTTGGGGGCGTTGTTACCGTTTCGACCCGTGATGAAGCTGCCTTCGTCAATGAGATTGACCAGAAGTCTGCTCAATTTGGGAGTCTGGACGGTACCACCGGTGTTGACATTGATCGTGGTCAGGGGAGCAAAGACATGGGGGTCAGGCCGGAGAAGTCTGTTGCCTTCCTTCGTCATCCGAAGTATACCGCCATTCGACAGGTTAATCGTGTCTCCGCTTGGAACCGTGCCGACGTTGCCGCCGGTATTGAGACCGCCATTCGTGATGTTAACGATGTCGCCAGCGCCACTAGCGAATGGGCTGGAGGCCAGGTCGTAGTTGACGTTATTAAGGGTGCCTGAGTTGCCGCCAAGCCAGTTGAAAGTAGCTGCGTTGGCGTTGGCGCCGGCGACTGCCAATAGCGCAGCAGCGGAAAAAGTGACGATCGTACGTTTCATTTCAAGGCTCCTTTCAGTTGTTCCCTTTCCTCATTCAGGGACAAGTTCCGGTGCGTCTCTTTCACTCTTTAGAGACTATGCGAGTTCATTCGGCCCGGGAACGTCCCGGACGCAAGACTTCGGAGCTAACTTCACTCAAATTTCCAACTTCTTATGGTGGACTTTCCGGGGCTCCAGTGGCGTTCCTCCTTTTCTTTTAGTCCATTTTTTTGTCTATATCGTAAAACAAAATTCTCGCTCGGCATGGTAATGACTTGCGGCGTTTTGGACTCAGCCCCACACAGACGGGGTCTTCACGCTCTTTCACAAGCAACCCAGTTCAGCTTTCGGCGGTCGGAAAAAATCGTCCTGCGACCATTTGAAAGCTTACGACTTCTGTTCACTTGTCAAAATACCTCTGACTCTGAAAACGAATTGGTCAGACCGGATCAATTTTACTGATAGAGCTGCCGATGGATTTGAAGATCCTGGCTGGCTCTTTTCTCTCTCTCTTGTGCCAGATTGGCCTTGTTCTGCATGTTGGGCATGCATAATATACACAATAAGAATTACGTTTGCACGCCAAAATGTTCCGAAAATAAGCCATAGCGTAAATTGGAGGTCCGCACCGTGAACACCAGACGCCGCGTCGCCATTGCGCTGGACCTGGAATACCCGTTCCCGCATCACCACGATGTCTTCGCCGGGACGCAGCGATACGCCTCGGAGCATCCGCAGTGGGAATGCGTCATCGACGAACATCCCTTACACAAGCAACTGAGCGGCATCGCGCCGTTCCAGAAATACGATGGGGTGATCGCCCGCGCCACGCCGGACCTGATGCGTCGGCTCAAGCGGGTCGGCGTTCCCCTGGTCAACACGTGGTTCCAGATGGCCCGGCCGGGCCTGCCCGGTGTGTACGTGGACTATCTCCAGATGGGTCGGCTTGCCGCGGAGCATTTGCTGGAGCGTGGTTTTAGACGATTCAGTTTCGTTGCCACACCCGAACACAAAGGATACGAATTGTCCGGCAAGAGCTTCGTTCAGCGTGTGCAGGAGGAGGGCTATGAATGCCAGGTCGAGGTGTGCCCTTTAGGCAAATACGAAGATCCGGTGTATTGGGCATCCCTGGTCAAGCGTTTGAACCAATGGCTGGATAACCTGTCGCTTCCGGCGGCCCTGTTCGTCAATCCCCCCCTGCTGGCGCGCCTTTGGATTGGTTTATGCCAAAACCGCGGTTGGCACGTGCCCCGGGATGTGGCTGTCTTATGTGAAGTGGACCTGCGGCTGATGGTGGAACATCCGGCTCCCCAGATCAGCAGCATCGATCTGAATTATGAGCGGGTGGGATATGAGGCGGCGGCGCTGCTGGATCAGTTGATCGAGGGCGAGCCGACGCCCAGCGAACCGACCCTCATTCCGGTCAAGGGCGTGATCGCGCGGGAATCGACCGATTATTTTGCGGTGGAGGACGAGGTGGTGGCCGAAGCACTGCAATACATTTCATCGCATTTGCGCAAACAACTGACCCTGGAGCGGATCGCGGAGGGTATTGCCGTTTCCACGCGGTCTTTGCAGAGGCGGTTCAATGCGGCTTTGGGCCGATCGGTCAGCGCGGAAATCCGTCGCCTCCGTCTGGAAAAGGCCAAGCGCATGCTCGGCGAGCCGGATCGGCAGATATCGGAGATCGCCCGCCTGGTCGGCTTCGGCCAGCCCGGTCGCATGAGCGAAGCGTTTCAGCGCGAACTGGGCCTATCTCCCAGCGACTACCGCAGGAAAGTATTGGGAGAGCGGACCACCTGACTCACGTGTCCCGTTCCTGGGTTTGGGGCGTGAACAGGAAAATCAGATCTTGGTCCATGCCTTTGGGATCGGTCGATCGCTCGTGGACGAGCAGGTCTTCCGTGCCGATCAGGCAGTGCTCGACGCCCGGCTCGAAGTGAAAGGTATCGCCGGGTTGCAACACTTCGACGCGCAGCGGGCCGCGGGGGGCGGCGCGATGCAAAATCAATCCCGCACCTTCGCGCACCTCCAGCCGCTCATCTTTTTCATCGTGTTTTTCCAGGGCCAGGTATCCGCCGCGGCGCACGATCAGGTATTTTTCGACCTGTGGATGTTCGTAGTGGGTGATGACCACGCCGCCCCAGCCGGTGACGATGACGTTTTCTTCCTCGTGGTCGATTCGGGCCGCAAGTTCGTCGAACCGCGGTGAGGTCGCCCCGCGCCGGACCGGCCGGATTTTCGTCCACGCCCGGCAGGCCAGCCGGCAATAGGCGTTGAAACGTTCCGGCGAATCGATGCGTGAAAAATCGCCGAGTGCCTCGGCCAGCGGTGCGGTTTGGGCATCGGCGGCCAGGGGGCTGTGGTCCAGTTCAAACACGTGTTCGGATGACGCGGTCATACACACCTCCACCGCCGCATGATAACACCGACCGGCAAGTCCGGGCCTGCGCAGTTCAATCCTCTTCTTCGTAATCCGGTTCGACCTGCGTGACCGACGCCTGCATGTAGGCCTGGAGATACTTGTCCATGAACAGATCGACGGCGCTGGCGGTATGCTCGGCGTCCATCCCCCACAACGCCACGCGCAGGTCCGCCATTTCCACATCGAGCTGAACCAGCAAGCGGTTTTCCACGGCCAGGGCGGTCGGCAGTTTCTGGTAGAGGTAGGCCGAGAGGGCGTTGATGCCGGGGCCGCCGATGCTGATGACCGGGCGCTTGCGCAGGTTGGAATTGTTCAGGTACCAGACATCGCAGCAGACGATCACCTCAAACGGCCAGCCGTCGGTGTGGATGTGCCGGTCGAACCAGCGGTGGATGTTTTCCTGGAGGCGGTAGGCGTGGGGGCGGTCGGCCGCTTCGGCGCGCAGGTGCGCGCCGACGACGATGAGCATGAGGTTGTGGGTGTCGATTTCGGTCATGGTGGTCAGCCGCTTACCGTAGCGATCAGGCGCTTCACGCTTGGCCCATCAGCACCGCCAGCAATCCCTTCTGGGCGTGCAGGCGGTTGTGGGACTGCCCGAAGACGCGACTGGCCGGGCCATCCATGACGGCGTTGGTGATTTCCACACCGCGATACGCCGGCAGGCAGTGCAGTACGATCGTCTCCGGCTGCGCCGCGGCCAACAGATCCTCGTTGACCTGGAATCCGGCGAAATCCCGCAACCGCTTCTTCTTTTCTTCTTCCTGGCCCATCGAGACAAACGTATCGCAGTAAATGGCGTCGGTCTGTTCCACCGCCGCGCGCGGATCGTTGAAAACACGCAACTCGGCTTCGGGGCAGACCCGGCGCACCGTGGCCAGGTAATCGCCGGCCAGTTCGTACCCGGCCGGGCAGGCCAGTGTAAAAGCGATGCCCAGCTTCGCGCAGATCGCCGCCAGCGAACGCGCCACGTTGTTCCCATCGCCGACGAACACCAGCGACCGCCCCGACAGGTCCTCGCCGAAGTCGTCCTGCATGGTCATGATGTCCGCCAGCGCCTGGCAGGGATGGCAGTGATCGGACAACGCATTGACGATCGGCACCTGCGCATGCTCGGCCATCTCCTCCAGCCAGGCGTGCTCGTAGACGCGCGCCATGATCCCGTCGACCATGCCGTTCATCACGCGCGTAAAATCCGCCACCGTCTCGCGCACGCCCAACCCCACTTCCTGCTTTCCGAAAACGATGGCCCGGCCGCCCAACTCGTACATCGCCTGCTCGAAACTGACGCGCGTCCGCAACGAGGGCTTCTCGAAGTACATCGCCAGCGTTTTGCCGCGCAGCAGATCCGCATCGCCGTGCTCATCCCGATGCTGTCGTAACTGCGCAGCTACCTCCAGCACGTGACGTATCTCCTCGGGGGACGTTTCCAGTAGGGTCAGAAAGTGGTTCATTTGTTCAATCACACATGAAATCAAGAATTCCTTGGTGTTCTTGGTGTCCTTGGTGGTTCGATTAAAGCGACAGCAGCGTGCCGACGCCCTGCTTGGAGAAAATTTCCAGCAGCAGGGAGTGGGGAATGCGCCCGTCGATGATGTGCACCTGGCTCACCCCCGCGCCCAGGGCGGTCATCGCCGCCTCCACCTTCGGCAGCATGCCCGTCGAGATCACGCCCCGGTCGATCAACCGGTCCACTTCATCGCGCGTCAGCCGACTGGCCAGCGTATCGTCGCCGTCGCCGGTGCGGATGCCGTGTGTATCGGATACCAGCACCAGTTTCGCCGCTCCCACGCCCGCCGCCACGTGGCCCGCCGCCGAGTCGGCGTTGATGTTCAGCTTGCCGCCCGCCGAATCCCGCGCGATCGGCGCGATCACCGGAATGTACCGCGCCTCCACCAGCGCCTTCAGCAGCGGCGCGTTCACCCGGTCGATCTCGCCCACCATGCCGATATCGATTTTGCGATCGTCTTCACCTTCCAGGAACAACCGCTTGCCGATCAGCACGCAACTGCTCAGCGAGTGCAGCCCCATCGCCCGGTGGCTCTGCCCGGTGATCTTCTCCACGATCCCCGTGTTCACCTGACGCACCAGCACGTCCTCGGCGATCGCCAGCGTCCGTTCGTCGGTATACCTTCGGCCCTGGACGAACTGCGCCTCCAGGCCCGCCGCCTGCATCGCCGCCGTGATTCCCTTGCCTCCGCCGTGAACCAGGATCGGCTTCATCCCCACCGTGTCCATGAAGCAGATATCCTTCAGCAGCCGGTTCAGAAACTCCGGCTGGTCCATGATCGAACCGCCCACCTTCACCACGACAATCTTCCCGGCGAACCGGCGAATGTAGTGGTGGGCCTCGATCAGCACCGCTGCCTTGGCAATGGCTTCTTCCATGGCCGAAAACCTGCATGGGGGAAAACCGACCAATATAACATTCCGCCCTTTGGCAAACAATCCGGCCGATCCACTTTCGCTACCCGTTCCACGGGATATAATCGACCAACATCCGCAACGCCTGGTTCTCGAGAAAGGGATTCGCCATGAAACGTCTGATCCTCACCGCGGCCGTATGCACCCTCTGCTCCGCTTCAGCCCTCGCCCAGACCGGCCCCGACCTGCTTCTGATGCCCTGGCAAAATGCATTCATCGAACTGAAACAGGACGTCGTCCTGCTCCGCGATGCCCAGACCGACACCGGCGTTGACTCCCACCTCAACATCTTCGAAACCCGCGCCCGCTTTCGACACAACGAAACCAGGCAGTCAATCAAGTTCGGTTTCCAGCAAACGTACATCGACACCTCCATCCACGGGCCCGGCGTCGATGACGATGTGCTTATCCAGTCCTTTGCCGTCGGTGTGCCGCTGACCGATTGGAACGGCTGGGAGATCGGCGTCACCGCCGGCTTCGGTTACGCCGGAAACTCGCCCTACGCCGACGGCGATGCCTGGTTCGGCAAAGCGTCGATCGTGGGGTCCTACGACATCGATGGCTTTTCCTCACTCATGCTCCTGCTCAACTACGACGGCAACCGCACGATCTTCCCCGATCTGCCGCTGCCGGGCATCGTTTACAATCGTGAAATCGACGATCAATTCCGCATCAGTCTGGGCGTGCCCTACAGCTCGTTCGCATGGACTCCCAACGAAAAATGGCGCATCGATCTGACCTACTTCATTCCCTACAACTTCGACGCTTCCGTCCGTTACCACCTGTTCGACGATCTCAGTCTGTTCGGCTCCTACGAGCGCCGCATCTTTGCCTACCACCTCGAAACCCAGCGCGACAACGACCGCACCTTCCTCGAGCACGATCGCATCGAGGGCGGCATCGAGTGGCGGCCCTGTGAGAACTTTGAGGTGACCGTCGCCGGCGGATACGCCTTCAACCAGGAAATCTACCGCGGATTCGATGTCCGTAGCGAGCGCGACGCCGTCGAACTCGACGAAGAACCCTACATCCGCGTCAACTTCGCCATCCGCTTCTGACTTCCGTTTTATACCCCCC
>JANQHK010000125.1 GCA_028282685.1 Phycisphaeraceae bacterium | reverse complement strand
AACTTCGGCTCCGATTCCTTCATCTCGGTCCAGCAGGTCGGCGCCTCCGCGGCCTTCTGGCAGACCTACGATGACATCGGCGGTGCGGCATACAGCCGCGATACCGGTGAAGATGTTGTGGCGTTGCTCAACGGCCAATTGGCGCTGGGCGACGGTTCACGCATCGAGCTCAAAACGAACAGTCTCGATATCGAGTTGCAGTTGACGGATGACTTGGCGCAGACGGCCACCACCACCACCTTCGACATCACCGGTGGCGGGGCGGTCTTCCAGATCGGACCTTCCGTCGAAAGTTCCGAGCAGGTCTCGCTGGGGCTGCAATCCGTGGCCGCCTCACGTCTGGGCAACCACGATGTCGGGTTCCTCAGTTCGATTTCCACCGGCGGGTCCAACTCCCTGGTGGCCGGCCGCTCCAGTCAGGCCGCGGAGGTCCTCGATTCGGCCATTACCCAGGTTGCGGTGCTCCGAGGCCGGTTGGGCGCTTTCGAGCGGAATACCTTGCAGACCAACATCCGCTCGCTGCAAATCGCCTTGGAGAACATCACCTCCAGCGAATCGCGTATCCGTGATGCCGACTTCGCCGCCGAAACCGCCGAACTGACTCGCGCTCAGTTACTGGTGAACGTGGGCACGACCGTGCTGGCCACGAGTAACAGTTCCGCCGCCAACGTTCTGCAGTTGCTCGGCGGGTAAGGTACGCGGTCGGTCGCACTTGCGACGTTAAGGTCCGGATAACTGTATCGATCACACCGGGTCGTCCAGGATGGCCCGGTTTTCTTTTTGCCGTCGTCAGGGGTGTGTTTGCGTACCGGCACGGTCCATGAGGTTCCCAATGGCTACGGCTTTTCGCGGTATGTTGCGGCCTTCTAGGTGTGCTTTTTTCCTTGTTTTATAGGTATTTTGGCGTCCCTTGGGGACTCCGGCCGACGGTTTTGCCGGCTTGTCCGATAATAGAAAATTAAAATCCAAGTTATCAACCCCCCCATAAACAGCCGAATCAGGATAACCGAAGCGGTATTCGGCCCGAACAAGCCGAGCCGTGGAACGACAAGGTGACCGGCCGGACTTAGCCGCATCGCCTGAATGATTTTTTCTAGAAGAGATCAAGATCGTGCCAACGAGGGCCGATGCTCAGGCAAAGGAGTCGACGAGTTTTTAGCGTGTTCATGGAGGACACACAATGAGCAGGATCAATACGAACGTTTCTTCATTGCTGGCCCAACGTATTCTCGGTCAGCAGAACCAAGGCCTGGCCACATCGCTGGAACGGCTCAGCACGGGTCTGCGAATCAATCGCGGCAAGGATGACCCGGCCGGGCTGATTGCCAGTGAGAATCTGCGCGCCGAGAAGGCGGCCATCACCGCGGCCACGGCCAACGCCGAGCGGGCCGACCAGGTGGTCAATATCGCCGAGGGCGGACTGGTGGAAATCTCCAACCTCCTGACCGAACTGGAATCGTTGGTGGACAATTCGGCCAATGACGCCGGACTCAGCGTCGAGGAGAAAGAGGCGAACCAGTTGCAGATCGACGCGATCCTGTCCTCGATCGATCGTATTGCCAACTCGACGAGCTTCCAGGGCATCAAGTTGCTCAATGGCACCTACGCCTACACCACCAGCAACGTCACCAGCACGGAACTGGCGGATGTGGTCGTCAATGCCGCCCGCATTCCCGATGACGGTTTCATCGGTGTGACCGCCAATACGGTCACCGCCGCCTCCACCGCCGCCATCTTCCTCTCCGCGGGCGGCAGCAACACGCTCTCCGGCACCTCGCTGACCATTGAAGTCGCCGGTAACGACGGTATCCAGCAGTTCACATTTGCCTCCGGTTCCACCGGCGCCAACATCGTCAGTGCCGTCAACGCCTTTACGGCCGTCACCGGCGTCAGCGCCTCCACCTCCACCACCTACGTGACCTTCAACTCCACCGAATACGGCGACAGCCAGTTCGTCTCGGTGAAGAAGATCGACGGCGATGCGGCCTACGACACCGCCCTCAGCAAGGACACCGCCGGTTCCGGCGGCACCGATGATGTCACCGACACCGGCACGGACGCCGTCGTCACCATCAACGGACAAAACGCCGATGTGGACGGCATCACCGCCAAGATTGCCGGCTCCCTGCTCGACATCGAGCTCACCCTTGCTTCGGGCAACAATGCCGACGGAGCGAGCAGCAGCTTCCAGATCACCGGTGGCGGCGCCACGTTCTCCATCTCGCCCAAGCTCGACCTTGCCGGCAAGGCCTCCCTGGCCATCAACGCCGTCTCCACCGGTCGATTGGGCGCCCGCACCGTTGGCTTCCTGACGGACCTGAAGTCCGGCGGAACGGCCAACCTGGTCGATGGTGATGTGGATACCGCCCAGGCGATCGTTCGCAAAGCAACCACCAAAGTCGCTCAGCAGCGTGGCCGATTGGGCGCCTTCCAGGTGAACACGTTGCAGCCGACCATCCGGTCACTGGGTGTGGCCCTGGAGAACACCGCCGCGGCCGAGAGCCAGATCCGCGACACCGACTTCGCCGCCGAAACGGCGAACCTGACTCGCTCGCAGATTCTGGTCAACGCCGCCACCAGCGTTCTGGCCATCGCCAACAGCCAGCCGACGTCGGTTCTGTCGCTGCTTCAGTAATGAAAAGACCGGCTCGAGCTTCCGATCGCTGAATCTCGCACCGAGCTTCAGGCGACCCGCAAGGGTCGCCTTTTTCATTGCGCCCCGGCGAAGACATGCGAATCGTCTTTTCAAACCGCTGCCGTCGGTCGTTAACCGACCAGCACCATCAGGAAGGGCATGACCAGGGCCAGGAAAGCGATCGTCGAGCCCAGCCAGAGCGTGCTGGCCAGTCGCGCATCGAGGTGGAACAGGTTGGAGATGATCACGCCGTTGATCGCCGTGGGCATGAACGCCTCAACGAACAGGACGCGATCGGTCAGCGCAGTGGGCGCCAGCGATGTTTGCGCAAAGACAATCAACAGTCCCCAAGCGGCCAGGGGGACGATGACAAAGCGCACCGCCGCTGTGGCCGCGTGCATCGGCCAGACGCGCAGCATGTCGCCGGCATGAAAGCGCAGGCCGATCCCGAAAAACCCACCCGCTGCGCCAAGATAGATCATGACTTCGAGGAGGCCGTATTGATTAATCGCGCGCGGATAGGGCGCGCCCAGCGCGCTGAGAATCACCCCGACGATTCCCAGGTGAATCGGCAGGGCGCGCACATCGAAAAAGCTGCGCAGCATCAACCGAGCGACGGGCATGCGCTCGTCCGGACCGTAGTGCCGCGCCACGGGATAGAAGATCAGCACCATGAACACCTGCATGGCGGTGACGTAGGCAATGGCGTAAGCCATCGCCTGGTCGGGCGGGTCGAAGAGGGTGTAGCACAGGTACGCCCCCATGGTGAAGCCCTGGTTGCTCAGCGCCGCGCAGAGGATGAGCACGCCGGTTGGCACCGGACTGAGGCGCAGCAATTTCGCCGCGGTCCATGCCGCTGCCCATCCGACCAACAGTGTCAGCAACTGCATGACAAACAACAGCAGCAATTGGCGGTTGAGCGGCAAGTCCCAGAACGCCAGCAGGGTGATCGGCGCCCAGATGGCGACGACGGTCCAGAAGTGGACGGGTCGGCTGGCCTGTTCGGTAACCCATTTCCGCCGCCGCGCGGTATAGCCGGCCGCCAGGCACAGCGCCCCGAAGGCGGCAAAGATCACGAATTTAATCGACTGCGGATTCATGCGTGGTTACCAGGGCCGCGATTATAGCCGCCATTTCACCGGCGAACCGGGTACACTAAGGCCTTTTCATCCAAACGCCGAGGAACCGCCCGTGAAGACCGAGCCCCTGTGGGACCGTTACCGCCGTTACCTGTGCCTCTGTCCGGAAATCGATCTGCAACTGGACATCAGTCGCATCGATTTCGACGACGCATATCTGCAGCGCATGTCCGAACCGATGACGCGCGCCTACCGCGCCATGGCCGATCTGGAATCCGGCGTCATCGCCAACCCGGACGAGCAGCGCATGGTTGGTCATTACTGGCTGCGCGATCCGCAGCGCGCACCCGATCCGACAATCACCGCGGCGATCACGCAGACGCTCGATCGCATCAAGCAGTTCGCCGACGATGTGCATCATGCGAAAATCGCCCCGCCCAACGCCGAGCGATTCACCGACCTTCTGGTGATCGGCATCGGCGGTTCGGCGCTGGGACCGCAGTTCGTTGCCGATGCGCTGGGCGATCCGCAGACCGATCGCATGGCCGTCCATTTCTTCGATAACACCGATCCCGACGGCATGGATCGTCTCCTGCGCGCGCTGGGGGACCGCCTCGCCGCCACGTTGATCGTGGTCATCAGCAAATCCGGCGGCACACCCGAGACGCGCAACGGCATGATGACCGCCCAACACGCCTTCATCGAAGCGGGACTCGATTTCGCGCAGCATGCCGTCGCCATCACCGGCGAAGGTTCCAAGCTCGATCGGGTGGCCGAGTCGGAGGGTTGGCTGATGCGCTTGCCGATGTGGGACTGGGTGGGCGGTCGAACCAGCGAAACCGGTCCGGTCGGTCTGCTCCCGGCGGCGCTGCAGGGCATCGATATCGCCGCGCTGCTGGAGGGCGCGCGCGATTGCGATGATGTGACGCGCCAAGCCGACACGCCGAACAATCCCGCGGCCTTGATGGCGCTGATGTGGTATGCCGCCACCGACGGCCGCGGCGCCAAAGACATGGTCGTCCTGCCGTATAAGGATCGCCTGCTGTTGTTCAGCCGCTACCTGCAACAGTTGATTATGGAATCGCTGGGCAAGGCCGACGATCTCGACGGCAAGCGCGTCGAGCAGGGCATCGCGGTATACGGCAACAAGGGCTCGACCGATCAACACGCTTACGTTCAGCAACTGCGTGAGGGTGTGAACAATTTCTTTGTGACGTTTGTTCATGTTCTGGAGGAGGGCGGCCAGCCCGTTGAGGTGGAGCCGGACATCACCGCCGGCGATTACCTGCGCGGGTTCTACCTCGGCACGCGACAAGCGCTGAGCGAGAACGGCCGGCAATCCATGACGCTGACCGTCGACCGCACGGACGAGCGCACGATCGGCGTGTTGATCGCACTGTTCGAGAGGGCGGTGGGTTATTACGCTTCACTGATTCATATCAATGCGTACCATCAGCCGGGCGTGGAGGCGGGCAAGAAGGCCGCCGCCGATGTGCTCGATCTGCAACGACGCCTGGTCGATCATCTGGTCCGGTCCGGTCATGCGCAAACGGCCGAGCAGCTCGCCGCGGCGCTCGATGCCGAATCGCAGATCGAAACCGTGCATCATTTACTGGAAGCGTTGGCGGCGAATGGACGTCTGAACTGGCAGGCCGGGGACGGCCCCTGGGATGCGCGCTACAGCGCGGTGTGACGGCGGTCGATATGCGGTTTTTACGGCGGGAATAGGAGTTTCGCCGATAAAAGCAAGGCCGACTTGAACGGGTGGGCGGTGGCAATGGGCGGTACAATAATGTTCCGTTGTTTGCCGTATCCCGGGCCGAGCTTTCCGCACAGGTGATCGTTTGACCGACACCCCACGCAATCCATCTCACTGCACCGGCCGACGCAGGCGTCGTCGGTTGCTCATCGCGGCGGGGCTGATCGTGGCTGCCGCCGTGTTGGGCTACCGCCATTTCACATCCAGTGCTTACCTGAAACCGCGCTGCGCCGCAGCGCTGGCGCAAATGACCGGCGGACAGGTTCACATCGAACGCGTGACCTTCTCCCCCGCCGGTTACTTGCAGGTCCACGGACTGACGATGGATGCGCCGGGAATCGAAGGCCCCGCCGGCCGACTCATGGAGGTGCCGCAGCTGACGCTTCACTTCTCCCGCGGCGCGCTGTTGCGCGGGCAATTCGAGCCGATCACCGTGATCCTCCGCGAACCCGTCCTGCATCTGACCGAAGACAAGGCCACCGGCGTTTTCAATGTCGAACGGCTTGCCCCGATCGAACCGACGGATCGGCCGTTCAAACTGCCCAGGATTTTCGTCGATCGAGGCGAGTTTGTCGTGGCCGAGGCCGAGCAGAAGCACGTGAGCGTCAAGGGGCACATCAACCTGTCCGGCCAGATGGTCGGCGGTGACGATCAACCGGGCCGCTACCGTTTTACGCTGCACCAACTGCACCCACCGTCCCAGACGTCGCCGCCAGGCGCGGTGCAGGTCGATCCCTCCGATCCGCGCGTGGTGCTGGACGGCTGGTTCGATCTGGTCCGCAAAGCCGGACGCATGGAGATGTACGGCCTTTCCTTTTCCCCGGCGTGGCGCGATCTGCTGCCGCGCCGAGCCCGATTGGCATGGGAGCAGTTCCAGCCCTCCGGGGCTCTGCCGAAGGTGGTTGTCGATATCGATCCCGACAAGGGCCGGCGCACCGAAGTGGAACTCAAAAACGTCTCCCTGACCCTCCCTCAACTTACCGAAGAGGATTACCGTTTCAAACTGTACGATGTCGATGGCCGATTCGTCTTCGCCGAGGATGTGATCGAGGTGCAGAATCTCGTCGGCAAAGTGCGCGAGCAGGACGTGCAATACACCATCGACGGTCGCATTTTCGGCTACAGCGAAGACGCGCCGTTCGAGCTGGGGCTGTCGACGAATGCCTTCACGGTCCCGCGCGAACCGATCCATCTGTTCGCCCTTCCCTCCGGCGTCCAGCACATTCTGCGGAAGGTCGATGCACGCGGGCAGATGCGCGTCTCGATGAAGGTCAAGCGTGAATCCAGGGGGGGAGAGGTTGATTACCAGGGCACGGCAACCATCGTCGATGGCAGCGGCGCTTATGATCGCTTCCAGTATCCGCTGACCAACTGCCGGGGACTGCTGCGGTTCGATCGCAAACGCGTAGAGGTCAAGCAGTTGACCGGCGATGCCAACGATGGCGGCACGGTGACGGTCAGCGGCGTCATCGCGCCTCCGGCCGAACATGCCGCGGTCGATATGACCATCACCGCCGTCAACATGCCCCTGGACCGGACACTCCACGATGCATTCAGCGAACGCAACCGGGCTGCGCTCGATCTGTTTTTTCACCAGCCCATACAGCAGAAACTGCTTGAGCAGGGCAATTTCATCACGCACGAACGGCACGACGAGGTGGTCGAACAGATCCAACGGCTCTCCGATGAATTGCTCCTGCTGGATGACGACGACGACGCCCAGCGTTTGACGTTGAGTCTGATGCTGGCCGAGTTGGAGGCGATCAGGGCCATGCCCGTCTTTGGTCTGGGAGGCCGGGCCGACATGGTAGTACGTCTGAAGCGCGACGCCGGGGAAGATACCGATTACCAGGTGACCGCGGACGTGAAGATCCACAGCGCCGAAATGCTTTTCAAGTATTTCGCATACCCGATGGTGGTCACGGAAGGGATGCTGCGCATCGAGCCCGATCGGGTGCTGTTCAAGGAGCTCAAACTCAAAGGCCTGTACGGCGGCGCCGGTGGTCTGGACGGCTACATTGCCCTGCCCGACCTGAGCGAGCCGCTTTCCCTTCAGATCAATCTGCATGCGCTTGACCTGCCCGTCGGCGAGCCGTTTTACGATGCCATCCCCCAGCCCCAGGACCAATGGGTGCGCGATCTCGATGTCCGCGGAAAGATCGACGTGGTCGGCCGTGTGTTCACCGATCCGAAACAGAATGACGTGAACATGAACATGCTGATCGATCTCGACAACACACGCGCCGTCCCGGGCGGCGGCAAGAAGGCGCTGGAAGAGATCCGCGGCCGACTGAGTCTGACGTTGGATCGTGTGGAGTTCGATCAGGTCCGGGCGCGGTACGGCGAGGGGTCGTTGCGTTTGGCTGGTTTTGCCGACTGGACCCAGCCGGACAACGTGCACATCGCTCTGGAGGCGCAACTGGATGACATGCGCTTCGAGGATCGCCTGTACGATCTGATCCGCCCCTACATGCCGGTCGACAAGCGCGTGGAAAAACTCTGGACCGAGCATCAGCCCCGGGGCGTGTTTGATGCCGCCATGCGCTACGAAAGCAAGAACGGCCGGACCGACTACGATCTCGCCGTGCAACCCGAATCGCTCAGTTTGCTCTACGACCGCAGGCGTCTGGCCTTCGACCGGCTCAGTGGCACGCTGCATGTTCGCCCCGATCACCTCGACCTGGATAAACTCAGCGGCGAACTCGATGACCAGTCCTTCAGCGCCACCGGCAAGCTGATCTTCAAGCCGGCCTTGGAGTGGGACCTGGCCCTGAATGTCGAAGGCAGGGAAATCTCTCCCCTGGCGCGGGAGCTCGCCCCCGGCCCGCTGATCGAATTGATCGATGCGATCGATTTCGCCGGCGGATACAAGGTCGATCTCGATCGTCTGCGATGGCGTCCCCACGCCGAGAAGGGGCTGCGCCTCCTGGCCGAGGGGGATATCCAGTTCGCCGATGCCGCCATGACCATCGGCGCGCCGATCGAAGATTTCCACGGCAAGATGAAACTGCGCATGCAACGCGGCGTGGAGGACAAGTGGTCCGACATCAACCTCGCCCTCCAGGCCGATCGCATGGACATCTTCGATCGCCGCATCACCGATCTCCAGGCCGAGATGGTCAGCGAGAGCGATTCCGATCTGCTGCTGATCCCTGCGCTGCGGGGCCGGTGTTACGACGGGGCGATCGGCGGCACGGGGCGGCTCGGCCTGGCCGACCATTCCTACCAGTTCCGCCTGGCGCTGACCGGGGTGGACCTGGTCCGATTGATCGATCAACCCAAAACCGTATCCACCGAAGCGCCGGCGCCAACGCCATCCGATGAAGAAAAGAAAGTCTCCAAGGGGCGCGTGGCGGCCTCGCTGGACATGCGCGGCCGATGGGACAAACCCGCCTCGCGCCAGGGCCGGGGCGATATTCAAATCACCGAAGCCGTCCTCTACGATCTGCCGTTGGCGATGGGCCTGCTCCAGGTGGCCAACCTCTCCCTGCCGATGAGCCGCGCCTTTAACAAGGCCCGGATCAGTTACTTCGTCAAAGACAACCGGGTCACCTTCGAGCACATCACGCTGCGCTCGCCTTCGCTGATGCTCTCCGGCAAGGGCGCGTTGCAATACGACACGCGCAAGATCGATCTGACGCTCACCAGCAACCACCCCAAGGCCTGGAACCTCGGGCCCGTCAGCGACATCATCGACTCCGTGCGCGATCAGCTCATCACCATCCGCGTGACCGGCACGGTCGACAAACCCGATGCCCAGGTCAAACAGTTCCACGCCGTCACCAAGGCCTGGCGCGATGTCTTCGGCAAGCCGGAAACCGAAGACGATTCGTGAGTGGGTGAATTGGTGAATTATCCAAGCCGGACCTGAGCCGTCCTGAGCGAGCGTAGCGAGTCGAAGGACGAAGGTCCGGGGTCCGGATGGATCAACACAACAATCTGTTTAGCGGCTGCCCCGAAGGGGCGCTGCTTCATCGCACCGCGCGTTTGAGCGCGCCCACCTCGTAGCGCGTCAGTGTGCGCCAGTCGCCCATGGCCAGTCCCTTGAGTTTCACCGGGCCGATGGCGATGCGGCGGAGCTTTTTCACCGGGTGCCCCAGCCGCGCCATCATGCGGCGGATTTCGCGGTTGCGCCCTTCGCGCAGCGTGATTTCGATCTTGCTCCGGTCGACATCGCGCGTGATCAGGCGAATGCCCGACGTCCGCGCCCGTTGCGCCCGGCCGGTCTTCTTCTCTCCGAGGAAAATCCCCCTGCGCAGTTTCTCGATGTCTTCCGGTTGCAGTCGGCCCTTGATCGTGGCCTGGTAGGTCTTGGGCACCTCGTGGCTGGGGTGGGTCAGCTTCTGCGTCAACTCGCCGTCGTTGGTCAGCAGCACCAAGCCCGTCGATTCGGCATCGAGTCGGCCCACGCAGAACAGCCGTTGCGTATGCGGGACCAGGTCGATCACGCGCCGCCGACCTTCCGGGTCGCGGTTGGTGCAGATCACGTTGCGCGGCTTGAAGACCATCAGGTAGAGCGAGCCGAGCTCACGCTTTTTCCGGGCGATCATCTTGCCCGCCACGGTGATGCGATCGACCGACGGCTCCACCCAGACCGGCATCTGCGCCACGGTTTGTCCGTTCACCGCCACTTGGCCCTGCTCGATCAGCGCATCGCAGGCGCGGCGCGAGCCGATTCCGGCGTCGGCCAGGGCCTTGTTCAGACGCACCCCACGCGCTGCATCGTTGAGCGGGGGCAGGTCCTCGGGAGCGGGGCGGCGGGCATGCATCGCCACCAATGTATCACACTCCACGGTTTCCATGGTGCGGAGCCCGTTTCAGCCGATACAATAGGGTCGGCACTCACCGTTTGCCCCTGTAGCTCAGCTGGATAGAGCAGCGGCCTTCTAAGCGGTTAGGACTCGCCATCAGGTGCGGGTCTAAAGCCCTCATACCCCTCAGACGATGCTGTAAAGGGTGTTCCCGACCATCGGGTGCCCTCAGGCGTTGTCACTAGCGCCTTATTCAGGCGTTATTCAAGAGGGCTGAGGAGAACGGCGCGACTACCGCGAACCGCTTGATGCGTCTTATTCGTGCCGTGTGGAACAGTGCTAGTCGCCGCTTCGAGGAGCTACCCGAGCACCCGGTGAAGGGTGTGCGCTTCAACCGCGAGCGCCGCAAGCGCGAGCCCATCGCGTGGGGCGACCTCCCCGCCTGGGCGGAACGCATCGACGGCATAGCGAACCCCATCCGGCGCGACCTCTGGTGGTTCGTCCTACTGACCGGCCTGCGCGACGGCGACGCCCGGTCGGTGCGGTGGGAGCACGTGGACTTCGAGGCCGGGACGATCCACCGGCCCCAGCCCAAGGGCGGCGAGGACCGCGCGTTCACCGTGCCGCTGTCCGGACACGTGCTCGAACTGCTGCGCCAGCGGCGGGCGAACAACCCGCGCGACTTCGGCTACAACGACTGCGGTTGGGTGTGGCCGTCGTGGAGCCGCGGGCAGAAGCAGGTGCAGCCGATCAACCAGCTAAAGGAACAGGAGTACTGGCGGGACGACACCGGGCAGCAGCGGAAGCGGACGATCGGCCCGAGCCCCCACCGGCTGCGCGACACGTACCTGACCGCGTGCCACGAGTGCCGCATCCACCCGCTGGACGAGAAGATCCTCGTCAACCACCGGCTGCCCGGCGGGGACGTGACCGAGGGGTACATCCGCCCGTCGTCCGAGCACCTGCGCGAGTGCGTCGGGCTGGTGACTGCCTTCCTATTGGCCAAGGCGGGCAGGGAGCCGGTAGAATCCACTCTGCGTCTCCGCGCGTAGCTCAGTTGGATAGAGCATTGGCCTTCTAAGCCAACGGTCGCAGGTTCGAATCCTGCCGCGCGGGCTTTACTTCTTCGTCTTGCGACGCTTCGGACTGATGCTGAAGCAGTCGCTATACGCCTCGTAGATGCGGCGGGAGTCTTTGCCGTCGATAGTGCCGTACCAGACGGGCTGATTAGTTTGATACGCTCTTGCCGATGCCAGGAGTTGAGCAAGAGCGACTACACTTTCGTCGATCTCTCGCCAGTGTTGGATGATAAACACGTCCGCCGGGCTAGCAAACAGCCGCTGGGCTTGGTCGCCGTTCTTTCCCATGTTCTTGGGTTTTAGTGGCGCATTGAGTCCTGGACCTTTGAACGCGAAGGCCACTGCTCGCCTTGCCCGATTTACTACAAGTCTGCCGCTATACAAATCATTGTTTTCACCGCCCCAATCCTTGAAGTCTCCTGGCTCTCCAAGAATTCGCTGCACTCCTGTTCGAAAGCCATCCTCCGAAAGCTCCTTCGGTAGCCTGTCAGCCGAAGGGCTTGTCGCCGAGGTCGCTCGTCGTCCAGACCCACGTGTTGCCGTGCGGGTCGCGGAACGGTGCCCACGGCGGGCACTTGCTGATTAGCTCACGGAACAACACTGTGTGGCTTCGGCCGTGCGGGTTCGCCGTCCAGTGGACCGACGGGCGCTGACCCGGCGCGACGCGGAGGTTCGACATCACCCGCCGCATGAACGCGAAGGCCTGCGGCGGGTACCCGCCCGTTCCCTCGCGCGTTCTCCGCCCAAGGGGTACGCCTAACCCTCGCGTTTCCAGCGACTTTACTAACCGTTCTCCCCGTACCCCCTTGAAT
>JANQHK010000101.1 GCA_028282685.1 Phycisphaeraceae bacterium | reverse complement strand
GATGCCGTGCATCTTGGTGAATCGCATGTCGGTATTGTATGTCGCGGGATTGGGATGTGGAACCGTTAGAGTATCTTGCGTCATAATGCCGGGCGTTGTGCGGACCGCTTCCTCACGGGCGCGGCTCGTACAAGCCCGGCATTATGACGCAAGATACTCTAACGGTTCCACATCCCAATCCCGCGACATACAATACCGACATGCGATTCACCAAGATGCACGGCATCGGAAACGATTACATCTACGTCAACGGCTTCGTCGAGACGGTCGACGATCCCGCTGCGCTGGCCGTGCGCATTGCCGACCGGCATTTCGGCGTGGGCGGAGACGGGCTGATCCTCATCCTGCCCTCCGAGGCGGACGGCGAAGCCGACGTGCGCATGCGCATGTTCAACGCCGACGGCTCCGAGGCCGAAATGTGCGGCAACGGCATCCGCTGCGTCGCCAAATACGTGATCGATCACGGCCTGGCCGACGCCAAACCGTTGCGCGTGCAGACCGGTGCGGGAGTCATGTCGATCGACTACGCGCTGGACCCCACAGGCCAACTGCACACCGCCACCGTGGACATGGGCGAGCCGGTGCTCGATGCGATGCGTATCCCGCTCGATCAAGCGAAACTCGACGCCGCCGTGACCGACGCCACGATGGTGGGCATGGGCAATCCCCACGCGATCTTTTTCGTCGATGCGCTGAGCGACCAGCACCTGACGCAGGGGCCGGACATTGAAAGGCATCCGGCCTTTCCCAATCGCACCAACGTCCACTTCGTACAGGTCAACGAGCCCAACGAGGTGACGGTCAAACACTGGGAGCGCGGCAGCGGCGCGACGCTGGCCTGCGGCACCGGGGCCTGCGCGGTCTGTGTGGCCGGGGCGCTCACCGGGCGCACCGAGCGGATCATCACCGCGCACCTGCCCGGCGGTGATCTGTTGCTGGAATGGCGCGAGGCCGACAACCGCGTCTACATGACCGGCCCGGCCGTTGAAGTGTTTTCCGGAGACTTTGATTAACCACAGAGTCGCAAAGACACAGAGATATTTCAGATTCAGAAACCAATAAATCAGAAACCCACTCTGCGTCTTTGTGCCTCTGTGGTTAATACATTCAGCTTTGTCGCAGCGCCAGAATCAACTCCACCTTGCCGACCTGCTCATCAAGTTGGCGGGCGATTTCGACGGTGGGCTGACCCGCATCGGCCAAGTCGTAGACCTTTTGCACGAGCGGATCGCCGGACGGACCGACCGGCGGCGGAGCGGGCGGCGACTCCACGGAAACCTCGGACCCGGCGGAACCGCTTTGCGGCGTGGGGGACGAATCCTGCAACAAGGCGATCTTGCGGTCGGCCTCCTCCAGCAGTTTTTCCAACCGCAGGGATTTGGCATCGAGCTGCGCACTGAAACGGCGGGTCAGCGCCTCCAGTTCGACCATCATCTGGTTGATGTTGCCGTTCATGCGGTCGATCTCGCGGTTGCGCTGCAAGCGCTCGCCCGGTTGAAGTTTTTCACTGTCCATCCTGCGCTTTCGCTTGCGCAGCGTCAGCAGCAGTGAGGCCGTGACCAGCACGATCGCCACGCCCATCAGCATGTTGCCCAGGGGCTGGTTCGCGGCGAGCAGGCAGGTCAGCGGCGAGGTGGGCGGAAGGTGGATCATGAGTGGATCGGCCGGACCGGGTATCATGTGCACTGAAGGAATCGGGTTTATGATCGTCCACCATCATCCATTCGTCAAAGCCGTGGAGCAATCGCTGCGGAACGATTGTGGATTGCGGGGCGGCGAGCGGCTTCTGGCGGCGGTGAGCGGCGGGGCTGATTCCCTCGCCTTGCTACGCGTTTTATACGCCCTGGCCGATCGCCCGCAGTGGCAATTGCAGGTTCACGTCGGCCATGTGCAGCATCACTTGCGCGAGGAAGCGGAGGACGATGCCCGCTTTGTGGCCGATCTGGCCGAGCAACTGGGGCTGGCCTTCACGCGGCGGGACGTCGAGCCGGGCACGATGCCGGGCAACCTGGAAGCCAACGCCCGCCGATTGCGATACGCACTGCTCGGGGAGATGGCCGGAGCGATCGACGCCGACGCCCTGGTCACCGCACATCATGCCGATGACCAGTTGGAAACGCTGCTGATGCGCCTGGTCCGGGGAACGGCGCTGAAAGGGCTGGGCGGAATTGCACCGGTGCGTCACCTGCACGGCCTGCGCGTGCTTCGGCCGATGCTCGACGTGACGCGTCAAGAGGCGATCGACTTCCTCCAAGCGATCGGTCAGGACTGGCGCGAAGATGCGACCAACGCCGACACCACGCGCTGGCGCGCCAAACTGCGCCATGATGTGCTTCCCGTGCTGCGCCAGTTGCGCGGCGATGCGGCAGGCAAAGCGAACCAGAGCGCGACGCTCGCCCGTCGGGCCGTCGATTTCATGGAACGCCGCGTGCACGCTTTCGAGCGTCAGCACGTTCACATTGAACCGGACCAGCCGCGCTGGATGTCACGTCGGATCGCCCGTCGGACCCCCCCGGCCCTGCTGGGCGAGGTGATTCGTCATCAGGCCGTCGCACTGGGCATACCCGCGGATCGGATGCCGATGCGCGTGGTGGATTCGGTGGTGGAAGCCGCCCGGGATGGCAGTGGAGCAACGCGGCGATTTGAATTGACCGAACCGGTGGTCATTACCGTCGATGCCGAGCGGGTGATATGGTCCGGCGGCTGACAACGGTCAACTAAATGGACACTGCCCCGAAGCGCAACCGCCCTGGCCGCAGGGTGGAACCTCCGGTCCGCCGGAGCCGCGGTAATCGGCCGGAGCGGTCAACAGGCGCGCCACCTTCTCACCGCCGCACTCGGGACATGCCGCCGTTTCGTCCATGCGCGGCACCAGCGCTTCGTATTCGTGGTCGCACTTTTCGCATCGAAACGCATATATCGGCATGGCCGTAACCTCCATCAACCAACGGACGCGAAAGCTTAGTCCGTCATCGTGGCCGGGTCAAAAAAGCACGGTTGCCAGCCGTTCGCTGCCGCGCCCAAGCCGCGGGCTGAAAAACCGCTCTGCCCCTGCTATCATCGCGGAATATGATCATCACACTGAACGGAAACAACCACGAACTGCCCGGCGACTCGACCACGGTGGCCCGGCTTCTGGAGCAGTTGGAGTTGGCCGACGCCCCCGCGGCCGTCGAAGTCAATAAGCAGGTCGTCCCCAAAGCGCAGCACGGCGAGCACGTTTTACAAGCCGGCGATGTGGTCGAAATCGTCACGCTCGTCGGCGGCGGATAAATCTCCACCCCCGTTTGCAGCCGTCTCACCGGGGCGCTGTTTGAAGATGCAACACCATGAACAACCCCTCCCTACAACTCGGTAACAAGACGTTTGATTCCCGCCTGATTGTCGGCACGGGCAAGTATGCCGATTACGAAACGATGCAGAAAGCCCTGGATGTCAGCGGCGCGCAGGTGATCACCGTGGCCGTGCGACGCGAGCGGCTGATCGATGCCGAGGGCCGCTCCCTGCTCGATTTCATCGACACCGATCGATACACGATCCTGCCCAACACCGCCGGCTGCTTCACCGCCGAAGATGCGGTGCGCGTGGCGCGGCTGGGGCGTGAAATCCTCGACCAGATGAACAACCCCGGCAAGGACTGGGTCAAGCTGGAAGTGCTCGGCGACAAGAAAACGCTGCTGCCCGATCCGCTGGGCACGCTGGAGGCCACGAAGGAACTGGTCGCCGACGGTTTTTCCGTGCTCTGTTACAGCTCGGATGATCCAATCATGGCCGGTCGCATCAAGGAAGCCGGGGCGACGTCGGTGATGCCCGCCGGTTCGCCGATCGGTTCGGGCCAGGGCGTGCTGAACGCCAACAACATCCGCATCATTCTCGAACTGCTCAAGGAAGGCGATCCGAATTACCCGGTGATCGTCGATGCGGGCGTGGGCACGGCCAGCGATGTCACGATCGCGATGGAGCTGGGGGCCGACGGCGTGCTGCTGAACACCGGCATCGCCCATGCCAGGCAGCCGATCGCCATGGCCGAGGCAATGCGCGACGCCTGCCGCGCCGGGCGACTGGCGTATCTTTCCGGACGCATCGATAAGAAACTCTATGCCACCGCATCGAGTCCGTGGACCGGCGTGATCAGCTACATCCCCGGAGAGTAACGGCGTGGGCAATCCTTCCAGCGATATTACCGTGCGCCGTGCCACGTCGGATGATGCGCCGACCCTCGCCGCTTTCGCCTGTGCCATGGCCGACGAAACCGAAGACAAACAACTCGATTCCGCAACAGTCCAGCGCGGCGTGGCGGGACTGTTCGATCATCCGCAATACGGCTTCTACATCGTCGCCGAGACGGCCGGGAAAATCGTCGGATCGATGATGATCACCTACGAATGGACGGACTGGCGCGATGGCGTGATCTGGTGGATGCAGAGCGTTTATGTAGCGCCGGATTATCGTCGACGCGGCGTCTACCGGCAGCTACATCAGTTCATCCGCGACATGGCCATGCAGGATGTGCAGGTCCGCGGTATCCGTTTGTACGTTGAACGGGACAACATCCTCGCGCAGAAAACCTACCAAGCGCAGGCCATGACCGAAACGTCTTACAAGCTGTACGAAGAAATGTTCGATGCCCCAGGGAGCTGAATATGTTTTCATTTCATCATCGTGGCGTTCGTCTGTACATCATGTTCGTCATTCTGGCCTTGATCGGATTCGGCACGGCCCGCGCCGTCAATATCAAGCGTCTGCAATACGGCCAGCAGAATCGCTACCACGTGACGCTTTGTGCGAAGGGTGATTTTAAGGCGGCTGAAGATTACGCCCGCAATTACCTTAATGAACATCTCAACGACCTCGAGGCCTACTACATCCAGGCCATGGCGCAGGCCAATCTCGGCAAGCTCGACGCAGCAGTGAAGACCATCGAGGAATCGCTGGACAAGGGCCTGCCGTTCGATCGCTACCTGGCGGGCCCGCGCGATCTGTTCGCCCCGCTTTACGAACACGAGGGCTTCCGCAAGCTCGCCGCAGAAAAAAACGTGAAGCTGATCCACGGCCCGGTGCTCGGGGCTGTCACCGATACCAGCGCCCGCTTCTGGGTGCGCACGGTGGATGAATCCGAGGTCATCGTCTTGTGTTACAGTCGCTCCATCCGGAACATGCGCGAGGTGGTGATCCGTGAGGCCGCCGAAGCGACCGCGCGCAGCAAGGCAAGTGATGACTACACCGCCGTGGTTGAGGTCACCGATCTGACGCCGGATACGGAATACGAATATTATCTTTCCGTGGACGGCGAGCCCATCGCCATCTCACCGCCCCCGCGATTTCGCACGGCCCCCGCCACCGGCGAATCCTGTCAATTTGAAGTGGGCTTCGGCGGCGGCGCGGGCTTCATCCCGTGGAACGAGCGCATGTGGACCACGCTGCAGAGCCGCAATCTCTCGGCCATGCTGTTGCTGGGCGACAACGTCTACATCGACCAACCCGAAGTCCCGCAGACCCAGCGTTACTGCTATTACCGTCGGCAGTCGCATCCGCCCTACCGCCGCTTTGCCGCTGGCACACCGATCTACGCCGTCTGGGACGACCACGATTTCGGCAAGAACGATTGCACCAGCGCACTGCCGTTGGATGAGCCGGCCTGGAAGATGGACGTGCTGAAGGTGTTCACGGAAAACTTCGTCAATCCGGCTTACGGTCTGGACGCCATGCGGCCGGGCTGTTTTCATCGCTTCGCCATCGGCGATGTCGATTTCATTCTGCTCGATTGCCGTTTCTACCGCCAGAATCCCCATGAAATCAAAAACCCGACCATGCTCGGCCCCGACCAGAAGCGCTGGCTGATGGAACAACTGAAGCAGTCCAAGGCGACGTTCAAGGTGGTGGCCAGTTCCGTGCCGTGGGCCAGCGGCACCAAGCCGGGCAGCAAGGACACGTGGGACGGCTTCCCGGAGGAACGTGAAGAAATCTTCTCCTTCATCGCCGATCAGAAGATCGAAGGCGTGGTGCTGATCTCGGCCGATCGCCACCGCTCCGACGCCTGGCGCATCCAGCGGCCCGGTGCGTACGATCTATTCGATTTCAGCAGTTCCAAGCTGACCAACGCCATGAGCCATCCGGTCATGGAAGGTTGCCTGTTCGGCTACAGCGAACTGCCGTCGGCGGGGCTGTTGCGGTTCGACACCTCGGCCGAAGACCCCGCCGTCACCTACCGCATCATGAACATCGACGGCGAGATCATGCACTCGCTGACGCTGAGAAAAAGTCAACTCAGCTTCAAGTGAGTTGCGCGCATGAAAAAGGCGGACGGAGTCACGTTACCCCGTCCGCCGGGTCACAGTTGTCCCGCGCGTCCTTGCGGGAGGAATACATGTCACGCGCGCCGAACCGGCCGCGTCTTGATCAATATTCCATGCTGATGCCGAAGATGCCGTAGACTTCCACATTCTCGCCGCCGGTCACGCCGAAGTTCAACGGTCCGGCGATGTCCGAAGCGGTGTCGCCGAGCACGAGCAGGTGCACCCCGGCGGTAAAGCTCCAAGAGCCGAAGTCCGACGGAATGAACGCCAGCGGAATTGAGAAATCGGCACCCACGTCAAAATAACCGAAGGCATCGTCCTGCAGTGTACCGGAGGAATCGAGCCCTTCGTAATAATCGCTGCCGAAGCCGAAGGTCATCGGCACGGTGAGCGAGACGGCGTATTCACCGCCGGTCAACTCCCAACTCGGCGAGAAGGCCAGCTCGAAGTAGGTGCCTTCGTTGACGCCGGCATCGGCGCCGCCGTCGTACTCAAACGCCACGGTGAAGCTGGGCTGCAGGCCGCTGGCCAGAAAGCCGTCGCCCCAAAGGCCCGAATCGTCGTAGCCAAACGAGAGCGCGATTTCATCGGTGCTGGTGAACGCATCGTTGGGGCTGGTGTAGGTGGTCCAGCCGACGCCGACCGACAGTTTTTCCATCAGGGTGAAGCCGATCCCGGCGTACCAGTCGGCCTCGTACCAGGCCATCGGGTCGGTGATGCCGGAACCGGAAGCCGCACCATCACCGCTCGGTCCGCCGTGGAACGAATTCCAGATGCCGACGTGGATGTCGACGGAGTTGAGGAACTCCGCGTTGTCATCGGAAAAGAGGTTGACGCCCAGTTCAATCCACGGCTGGGCGATATAGCTTTCGTTTTCCTGCGCCAACCCGCGGAACCAATACTGCGTGACAAAATCCACGCCCGCCGAGACGGAAATGCGACCGTTGTTGACCGCGACATCTTCCTCGGCCCGGGCGGTGCGGGTCGGTCCCAACAACAGGACCAACAGCGCTGCAACGATCGCCCCCGCGCCCATCAGGCGTACCGTGCGACCGACCTTGACGGAATGATTCATAACGTGTGACTCCTACAAACAGGAAAAGTAACCGTGACCCGACCCCGTGCCGGGTTGCCTGAACCGCCTTCACGGCGGCTTAACCGGACCTATACAAGCGACGTGCCATTGACCGGGACGCCGAGATGAAAAACTGATATTTCGGAAAAATCGACGATTTCGAGCTGGAATCGAGTATTTGTTGGCATGGCCGGCTGCGCCCGGCGCGCACGGAATATGCACCGGCGCGACCGCAGAACAGCCAATGCCTAAAAAAAAGTCATTGTGAGCTCGGGTTCGGATTGACCGATCGACAGGATCGTCCGGACCTCAATGACAGGGACAATTTACGCCGGGCCGAGGCCGCGGTGCAGATCGTCCAGACGGCGGGCCTGTTCGCGGCGGACCTGCTCCAACGTCGACCGGCTGATCCGCCAGACCGGTTGATCCTCCGGCGTGACGGCGCAATGCTCCTGCATCAACCGGTAAAGAAACTTGAACGCATCGCGCGGCTGCTGCATCTGGTCCAGGGCGTCGATGATGTCCTGCGGGCGGACCCGATCGTCGAACAGATCGTTCAACGTGATCGGCATGATGTCCGGCGCCATGCACGCCGCCAAACGTCGATTGCACAGATCGTACAGCGTCACACCCGACCAGTTCAGTCGATCGATCATGTGCTGCTTGTCCAGGCGGGCGCGCTGGAAGAAGTCGGCCGATTCCTTGTAGAGCAGGTAGCGCAGTTCGATCGGCAGCATCAGCTTGATGCCCACCCGATCCATCTGGAGGAACTTGTTGTTGAGCATCGGCCAGACCAGCGCCTGCATGCGGCGGGGATCGCCGTTGATCGCACCCGGCTCGTCCACGCGATCGATCAGCACGATCATGCTCACGTAGCCAAACTCCGCCAACACCCCCATCAACCGCCCCACCAACTGGTAGCGCGTGTCGTTCGAGCCCTCGGCGGGAATCGGCTGGGCGGACATATCGGTCGTCGGCATCGGCTCGATCCGACGTCGCAGCGCAGCGGTGGAACACTCGACCACGCGCACGGCCCGTTGGATCCGCCGCGCCAGGCGATGAAAGGAAAGCCAGTGCCATCCCGCCGCCAACCCGAACAGCAGCGCTGCCGCCGCCGCAACGATCAGCGCCAACCATTCGTACATCTGCGGTTCCCCGGACACGCTGACCGCAATGGCCAGCACCCCCGCCAACATGCCCAGCAGCGCCGCGGCATAGCGCATCGGCCGGGCCATCCACGCCACGCCCAGACGCAGCATGCCCCGCAGTTTCGACCAGCGCTGTTCGACGCTGCCGGCGGTGGGCTGGTCGTAACACAACGCCAGATGCGCCAAATCAATCCGCCGATCGCGCGGCATGCGTTGCGCTGTACGGCGACGCTGCTTGCGCTGCGCGCGGTTCTCGCCGCCGAGCACCATGTCGATCAACCGCGTGACCGCAAGGGAAAGAATCGCATCGAGATGATCGGCCAGGCGCACCCGGCTCATCACCTGATCGCCCTTCACCGATCCGTGCCGCGCCAGACGCCCCAGCACGTCGTTCATTTCATCGTAGCGCACCACCCACACCTTGCGGTCGGGATGCTCATCGTTGTAGCGATGCAGCTTTTGTTCCAGAAGCAGTTTCAGGGCCGTCTTGCCACTGCCTTTTTCACCGAACACCACCGCGGCGCTGGGCCGGGCCGGGGTACCCAAGATTTTTTCAAAATCGGGGCAACTGCAATCGCCGTTCAGCATGCGCCGGAAGACCGGATCGTGCCGGGCTTCTTCCGCCGTGAAGGGATTGTCCGCCAGGCGCCAGTGTTCCAGGAATCGATCGATGAGCATCGTCTACATCCGTGTAAGTGATGAGTTTCCGTCCGTATTAGACGCTCCGTTCCCCGAAAATACAAGACCGATCGGCCGAATGAACCCAAACCACCCGGCCGTGCGTCCGATTGATAGAATAGCACGCAACCGTTCACTCAAAACGGAGGTATTGTTTTGCGTTATTGGATTCATCGATTGCTAATGATTTTCATCGCCATCGGTCCGATGGACCCGACCTGCCGGGGACAGGAAGGCGATACATCGACCGTCACCTGCCATTGCGCGGCGCACGAGCCGGCCGCGGAGGAACTCAGCCCGATCGAGAAACTGCTCGATCGACTCGAGCAGCGCGGCAAGGAACTGAAAACCCTCCAGGCCGACTTTACCTACCGGCGCACCCAGGGCTTGCTCGGGGATATGCAGGTGCGGCGCGGCCGACTCGCTCATGTTCACCAACCCAAGCCGCGCTTCGCCGTGCATTTCGATGAACGTGTGGTCGATGGAGCATTGCGCAAAGACAAGCAACATTATATCTTCGACGGCTCTTGGCTCGTCGAGAAAACCTTTGCCAACAAGATGTTCATCAAGCGCCAAATCGTTGCACCCGGTGAAACCTTCGATCCCCTGGCCATCGGTAAAGGTCCGTTCCCCATGCCGCTCGGTCAGAAACGCGAGCAGGTGCTCAAGTTGTTTGAAGTCGAGCAGATCGATCCGGCCGAAGACCTGGAAGACGTCGATTTTGAAAAGCTGCCCGAGCAATGCTTCCGCCTGAAACTGATCCCGAAAAAAGATGAGCAGACCGGCAAGCCCGTTGTGGATTTCGCACGGGTCGACTTGTGGTACAACGCCGAATCGCTGTTGCCGGTGATGGTGCGCACCGCCGACGAATCAGAAAACCAGACGGATGTGATCCTGCGGAACACCGAGGTGGACCAGCTGGACGAGCAGGCCGCGGCCGCGTGGTTCGACACCACCACACCCAAGCCCGGCTCGGGCTGGCGCGTGCAGATCAAGCCGTGGGAGCAGGGCGACACCGCCGCCCCGTGAAGGGATTTGCCAATCCAGCCGATCCGTTACAATGCTGTCTGAACGGGCGTTTAGCTCAGTTGGCTAGAGCGCTTCCCTTACAAGGAAGAAGTCACTGGTTCGAGTCCAGTAACGCCCATTGATATAAACCCCGCCGAATCCCACACTTGGGATACCTGCCTAGCGTCGGGCAGTGCGACTCAGAAGCCAAATAAAAACGGTAAGGAACGCGAATGCACTGCTTATGAGACATTTGGATGAAAAGTGTGGAGTGAAGCTCGACCCTGTGAAGATCGGCGGCAGGCGATACACCAGCCGCAATGAGCTTCAGAGATTTGTTGAAATGCTTTCGCAGAATAAGTGTGATGCATTACCTGATGGATTGCTGACAACCACTCAAAGGAGTAGGAGAATGGACAGAGTATCCGATCGGATTGACCGCATTATTCGTCAGAGTGATTGACATCTTGGATCTGGCAGAATCGCTTATCCGGACAAGGGGCATCTATTGATCGTACGCATCTATGTGGCTACTCATTCTCCGTTTCTTTCTTCTCTTCAGCTCTAGCATTTCCACCTGCTACAGTCTGCAATATTCCATTCTGGCACATCACTTCCTGAAGATTATGCTCTGTAATGAATTGCGCGAATGCCTTGGCGTCATCACTCGCATGCGGAGCAACATACAAGTAAATTCTTTCTGAATAGGGATAACTACCATTGCTCATTGTCTTAGCATTCGGCTCAACGACCTGAGTGCCTGTGTTGATCGCCAGGATATTGACTCCCGCCTGATTATCCTTTGTGGCAATATGCTCCTCATCGATGGTTGTATAATTGACATACGCAATTCCTGATTCATCAAACATCACGGCTTTCAGTGTATCAGAGTCTGTTTTCTTATATTCCATCCAGGCTCGTTCATGCATGTCAATTGCAGTCTTATAAAGCAGACTCGTGATATATTTACTGCCTTCTACGCCGTACCTTTTAATTTTAGTATTTTCTCCGCCGAGTTCACTCCAATTATTGATTTTTCCGTGCAGAATATCTTTGGCCTGCTCCAATGTTATTGACTTGAGCTTGTTTTTTGAGTGAGTGACCAAAGCCACGGCACGAATGCCAATCGTATGCCTAGCGGCACTGTAAGATTCCACCTTCTCAATATGGCTGGCATTCAGCTTCCTGAGATAGCTCTCAGTCAAGATCAGCATCTCGGATTTACCGGCCAGGTAATTCTTGATGGCAAAGTATTCGTCCAGTCCGGAGCATTGGAGTTGAATCGGCCCCTTGGCCCTGGTTCTCTCTAAAGCAAGTGTCCGGGCCAGCTTGGTGGTACTTTGGCTTCCGGTAAGGCTGATCTTCGGACCTTCGCCACGCTTCATTGCAGCAATGCGGCGTGTTTCCATGAATTGTGGTCTGTCTGTCAGAGGATGCATACCGACTTTTCGAATGATTGAAGTCGCTGCATCGCTCGTAGCGTACTGTAGGAAAGCTTTGGTTTGCTCTGAAGCGTCTGGTCGACTCACAAGCCACAGGGTATTGGTGAGCGGATATTCTTCCAGAAGAATATGCTCTTTGACAGGTGCAAATGCCTTTGCATCGTCGTTCATTGCCAGCCAAACCGTTTTGACATTGTCTGGCATCTTTTGCGTGTTCCGCAAGAGGCAGTAGCCAATGGTATTAAAGCCATTGGCTACTTCTCGGATGACCTGCTCGTCGCTTTTAAATCTTGGATATGGTCCGCTTCCGGGATGTTGACTGCGCAGTTTCTTCGAATGCTCGATGATCTCGTGCACTTGTGGCAGGTTATTTGGGTCGATGTGCAGCTGGTCGTGAAACTCCACGCGTTCACCGCCCAGTACTTGCTTGGTAAACATGTTCCAGCTGATCAGGGGATACACGGTTCCAATTCGGTCAATCGGCCGATTCCAGCCGCCGAATTCCTTCCAATTGCCGTCATGGGTTCTAAAGGCTGCTTCTACCTGTTTCACGGTCATTTCCCGCATAGGATTTCGGCTGTTAACGATGATGACCGTCACTGCGCGTGCAAAGAGAAGTTGCGCAACATGTCGATTACCATTCGTCACAAGGGCATTGAATTGTGCCAATTCAGTCTTGCTAAGTTCACGATCGATGATACCAAATGCACACTTGCCACCGAGAACCTTGGAAACGACTTCATCGGGATAGCCTGTTTCGTATAGTAACTGCGGAAGCAGCTCGCTCCTCTTTTCGAGGTCGATATCACTACGATATTCAGCATACAGCAATTTTGTCAGCACGTGTGCAGTAGCACTTCCACACACAACATAGCTATTGTTCCTGATTTCATTTATTACCGCAGCAACGGCTTGCTCTCTCTCAACGCGACGCTCCTTTTCTGCCCTGGCGATCTGGCAAGTGATGCTTCGATATTCCTGTTGCAGCCGCTTAACCTCTGGTGAGTCCTCAGGCGTGCTTTCAAGTTCTCGTAATATTTCTTTCAGGCGCTCTACCCATTGTGAGTGTTGTCCATGCTGAGAATTAGAACTGAATACATTTTCCGCGCGTGCCTCCTTAACAGAGCATAGAAGGACAGAAATCGTGACAACACAAGCGCATTGCACAGTGATGACAAATTTTCGGTTCATGGTCGCTCTGCCCTTGTATGGATTATGACTAGTCAGATGATTCGCACTGCCATTGATGCAATCTTGCACATTCAGCAGATTACTTCGCTGGACTCGCTTTCACCTCATCTGTATTTTTGTCAGTCTTTTTACTCGACAGCATGGCCTTGAGGGATTTCAATTCTTCCATGTGAGGTGCTGTTTGGGGCGACCATTGGCGTGTCTCGATCATTCTCACGAAATGGACCAGTGGCGGAACATCCACGCCTTCAAAGTGGACCGTCAGCAATTGCTTCTTTTTATCCCATTCAAAACGTGGAGTCGCGCCGTTGGGGATCCGTGCGATACGTGTTCGAGCCACAAAGAGATACGTCTGGTCTTCAATCGTGGCTTTACGAATCGGTAAATCCTTGATCGTACTGAAATCAATCGTGCTGACAATATCAGCCTTATCCAGAGGTTGGTTATTCAATCTCTGGAGATGGACCCAATCTGAGAAGACCCATTCGCCCGGCCCAGTGAGCAGCGCAATGCGTATTTCAATCGTCTTATCCGGAAGAATGTTGTAATTATAAAGTATCTGAGACTTCTGGGTTTCATAGAGCCAGGATTCACCTTGAGCGAGTTCTACAAAATCCGTGCTTGCAGCAAGCTTGTCCCAGGAGGGAATAAATGGCGGCTGCGTCAGATTGTCGCCATCCAATTCCATGCGTGCTTCGAACAGCAATTGATTACATGTGTCGCAATCAAACATTGAACTGAGCTTAAGTGGTGCTTTGGAATCGTTCTTAATTCCAACGTAGATGTGCGGTATTTCGCCATACAGCACTTTGGAATAAGGCACCTTTAAAACCAACTGCGTATCGGGGCGCACTGTATAGCGTTTCGGGAAAGTATGCTGTTCGCCACGACAATTCTGATGCGCTGCAACACAAAAGATTGAGGACAGTATGAAGCCACCGAAAACGATCTTGCATATGTCAGTTCTTGGCATCATTGTACTGAACCCTCATCTGCCGCATTCATTGCAGATCTGTCTGCGTTCGTGACCTGGATCGCTGTGATCCCGCTACGATTCGGTGGAGAAGCTGTTCCCATCAATGCCGTCGCGCCACCGCCCGGGTGTTGGGCGGCATTAATCAGCAGATGCCCAATCTCATGGGCGACTGCATAATTAAATATCTTGTTGAACTCTGTGTTCGAGTAGGCAGGCGTTGCCTCTTCAGCGACTCCTGTTGCTGCAACGTAGCAACCTTCCAAGGTGTGGTCCGCATTGGCCGTCGTACTACGCGCATTCTCATTCGTAACCCTGCAATGGACCGACGGATGGTCATCGTCTGCGGGGAATACACGCCCCCATCGTGTCACGATAACCAACTTGGCAAAATGTTCCAGCTGGGAGTTTCTACTTTTCTGGAACAAGCAATTCTTACCGACTCCTCCGGAAGAATCCTTATACAATGTATTAAACAGTGCATTATTCTCCAGCTGCAATTTCCGGTCAAACCAGACATATGCACCACCTCCTATATTAGCTGGGCCTCCGAAAACTTCGACATTGCCAGACCAGTGGTATGCATTGGGTCTGTCATCGCCATTCTGGATTCCGTCACCATTGTAATCCACCAAGCCACCAAGCGCAAGTGTGTCTTTCGCCCAGTAGACATTAATGCCAGCCCCATTGTTGGTGCGATTGTACAGATCCGTGACTGCGGATTCTGTGTCAGACAGTGAGTAGGTGACGTTCTGATTTATTCCAGCATTGATCGCCGCCTGTATGCCGGACATTTCGCTGACTTCGATCAGGAACTCCTTCCTGCAGGCGCTGACACGTGCGTGTCCGCCCTGGTGGTCCGGCCCCAGATCGGTGACATACCCTCTGTACTCATCGAATGCTTCCAAGTCATCACCGCTCGCTTTGTGATCTGTCAAAGGCCCTTAACCATCAGGATCTTTTAATTCTTTGTCCGAATTTTTCGCAAAGAAGGTCAAATCGTCCGTGTCAAAGGTTGTGAGGTTATACTGGGTTTTCCATTCTTCCAATTGCATTTTTTCGTAGATATCTGCGAGGTCATCGGTGTCGGAGTCGAGAGGCACCACCAATGTATAGGTTGCTACGCTGTCTCCATCACGCTTGAGTGTGGCTGTAATCTTGCATTTCCCTCCGTAATCTTTGCACCAGAATCTCACCCAGGTTCTGTCGTCTTCCATCTTTCCACCGTAGCTGACTGTGGGTGTCGATGAGGATGTGATCGTAATCGTATCGTCATCCTGCAGTTCCTTGAAGGAATAATCCTTTTCCTTGCCAGTCCCGGTTACTTTAGCATCGGTCGCATTTACACAGAACCCGCTCACAGAAGAAGTGCTTGTGATCTCAAACACGACCTCATCAATTTTAGAGTTTTTCCCGATACCCTGCAGAACCAGCGTCATGCACTGACCGGCATACGTCGGATTGGAAAAAGTCGTACCGGTTGATACTTTTGGTGTATAACCATCGGCAACAGTACCTTCGCAACCGGGCAGATAGTTGATAACACCGTCAACATCATCGCTGAGGTCGGTATCGTTATTGACGTCCAAGTCGAGTTGCACGTTGGTTACCCGTACTTCATCATGATGCAGAATTGCGCCACTGACCCATAACTGATACCCAATGATCACCTCGCCGGCCCTTAATCCTTCGACGCGAATTGCCATATCATCATTGTAGAGTTGCAACCAGTTGGTTTGCCCTCCGAATTCATGGAATCCGTCTTCATCATTGTTCAGTATTCCCATCAGAGCATCGTCACTGGCCCTGAAGAGACGAACCGCACCGTCACCGGAAACTTTTTTGATCACCAACTTCGGATCGAGAGCATCCAGTAAAACCTTGTCCGGCGAGCTGACCCCTAATCCCATCAGTATACCAGGCTGCGGGTCGTCGTCATCCGTTTCGACGGTCTGACCATTCGGACCCGACCAATTTTCACCGTTCCATCCGTTGTCCGGCTCACCATCAGCATCGTCATCATCGTCATTAACCGGCACAAGCATGCCTAATCGATACTCAGGATAGGCATTGTAGATCGAATCATCGTGGTCGTGAGCCTCAAGAAAATCCTCCCCCTCATCGTATTCGTTGCTCTCGGCAATACGTCCACTGCCATCAGTGGCGTTGTTGCTGTCAACGTCAATATCACACCCCAGAACGATGTACTCAAACATATCAGTCGCTGTATATGTTTGTGCTCGTGGTGTATTGGGGAAGTAATACGCCGAGGCAGTATTCGTCGTCCCGCTGGCTGTATTCCATGAGGATTCCAAACGCAGGTTCAACGTGATATCCTCATTGATTCCCAAATCAGTATCTGTCAAGAGGACATCGGTTCCGTCTTCAACATACTGATAGCCGTGAAGAAAGACGGCATACCATTCCCCTGCTTTGCGCGGGCGGACTTCGAGCACATGATCAATCACATCCGGATCTTGAGAACGGCTCATCGGCTCCGAACCATCACGGACGGTACTGCTGACGTCAATGTTGTCGTTGACCGGAATCAACAGTCCCAGAACATCGCTGGCGACTACGCCAGGATACTCGATCTCGTCTTCGGCTTCACTGCGAGAGGGCGGACGGTGGGCATTCTGGCTGTCGTTGTCGGTATCTGCATCCATATCCACGTGGGATACGGACATCCAGCGGAGTATGGGCCCGCTACCCCCACCACCATTGTTGTCCATGATGCAAAGGATAATGCACCAAAACTCATCATTGGTGCCGATACCCGCTGCGCGCCAATGCGTCTCGGTCACCTTGGTCCAGTTGGCCCCCGGCGCGGAAGCGACTAACGATGAACTCTTGATCGTCTTGCTACTGGTCAGGTGGACATTGAGTTGGGTCACTTCCTTTTCAAGCAGTGAAAAACCGGCGCCAACGTTGTTTTCCAAGGAGGTGCCTGGATCAACGTTTACAGTGATCGACTTGACATCCACCTGCGCATTTGTCACTGCGCTGCACAAGACCAATACGGCAACCACGCAGCATACAGAATGACCAAAATGCAACTCCTTACGAGCACTCAGTGGATTCAGCATGATAGTGTCCCTCGGCTGGAAGTGGTTATTGGTTACCCTTCAGTTGCTTTTCAACGTTTGGCAGATGGTGTTTCTGCACGAGTTTGACCCAACGCGAATTCGGATACTTGCTTAGAAAATGGTTGTAGGCGAGTTTGGCTTTCGGCCATTCCTTGGCCCATTCGTAGCTGACGCCTATGAAATAGGCGGCTTTGTCTGCGATTTCACTTTTCGGGTATGTATTCACGACCTTCTTATATTCTTCTGCGGCCTGAATTTTCTCTTGGTAGAAGTTGTTGGTGATGCACGCCGCATGGAACATGGCCTTTGCGGCCCAAGGCGCATTGGGGCAGGTCTTCTGAGCCAGGCGATAGTCTTCCCGTGCGTTCTTGCATTCAGGGATGCCGTAAATAGCCGTCGCGCGCTGGTGGTGTGCCCAGGATTTCTGAAACGGCGTCGGCATGAAGTCTTTGGCTTCAATCACCACATCGCAGAGCTCGATCACTTTCAGCCATTCGCTGGATTCAAGGTAAATGTCTGCCAATTGCAGAATGAGTTTGACCTTCGGACTGCCTTCCAGAACGACTTGCGGTGTCAGTTTGCGTTGTGCACGCGCGGCCCCTTGGACCTTCTCCAGACTGCCCGGAAATTGCCCCTTGACGACCTTGAAATCTTTCTTTTTATCAGCGTATGGCTTGGCTGCATCAAAGAGCCGGATGGATTTCTCGTATTTCTGATCCAAGTAGGCAACAATCGCTGCACGCAGACACACACCGTAACGATGCTGCTTCAGTAACCGACGATCCGGAGGTGTGATATCAGGCAGACTTTCTAATTGCTTGTCACCCACACGTACCCACTGCATGGCCGTGTGGGCTGTCTTCAAGGCAAGCGGCAAATCATACAGGTGTTCAAGTTGAAGATCGATGAGGCCAACAAAGACCGATCCCGCCCACGCCGACTTGGGAAACATGCCTGTATAGCGATGCCACATTTCTGAAGCATTTTCCCAATCTCCAATCTGTACATACAGCTCGCCAGAAAGTCGAAGTGCAGGTTCCAGGTATTCACTGTCCGGATACTCCTGGGCAATGGCTGACCAGTAGCCAAGGATTTCACGCAGTGCCTGGTGATATACCGCAAGTTCTTTCTGAACAGGCACTTCTTCATCGGGACCTGCTGCATTCAACTTGGCAACCACATCTTTATACTTGCTGTCTACTTCGGCTTGGGTCATCAATGCCAGGCGATATAGCGTGATGTCATGCCAACTGGCCTTGGGAAACACCAGGCGAGATCGCTGATACAGGGATTTGGCTTCTTCACGTTCGCCATTGGCTTCATACAACACAGCCTGCTGGAAGTAGGCATAGGCGTAGATGGGCTGAGACAAACGTCCGCATTTGTCAGTTAAAAGGCGATCCAACAATGCCTTTGCGTGCTCAGACTCTTGAGCCTTGGCGTAGCAGGCGAGGAGTCCCATGACCAGGGTTGGGCCTTGGTCAATGGGGTTGATTTCCGGGGGAGCTACCGGGCGTACGCCCGCTGCCCACTGGCTTAACATCCTGCTACCATGGCGCCGATTTCGAGCAAGGCCTTTGATCTTGGAAGCGGACTCCAAGACACCGACGGCTTGGCCTTTATCGCCTCGAAGTAGAAGGGTGACGGCCTGACGCAGCCGCAGGTCGTATTCCACCATCTTCCATGACACGCTTGCTTTCTTATCTTTCAAGCCTTTGGCGAGTGAATCCGTCGCCATCTTGACGACAGGCTCGGCCTGCGCAAGGTCCATCTCGTATTCCAGGAAGGCATCGATTAATCCAACATAGGCCTGGCCACGCCAAGCCTGAGATGGCGCGCCCGCAATAAAATCCTGCCAGTGCTTAATGGCCACGCTTGACCGACCCAAGTCCAAATGGCAATAGCCGATCTGGACCTGACTGCGCCGGGCATATTCCGAGTCAGGATAGGATTTGACAATGGCTTTGAATAACACCAACGCCGGTTGATACTTGCCGGCTCGTAGCGTCGCCATCGCTTTCTCAAACTCGATTCCTCCCGGGCTTGTCAGCAGATCACGAGCATGCCTGACCGCGTCAGTAAACACCCGTTGAAGGCTATCGTGAATCCCAACGCTCTGGCCGTTTTCAATCATGGCCAGTGCTGCATTCAACTGCTCTGATGCCTCTTTTCCCTTACCCTGCCGCGAAAAAAGAAAGGCCAATTCGAGTCGGGCCTCAATCGTTACAACAGACAGCAGGTTCTTCGACAAAATTCGTCGGATAACCGTCTCAGCTTGTTTGTCTCGGTTCTGATGAACCAGAAGCAAGGCTTTGCCCATCAAAGCGCGCGCGGCATGATATGGATCACTGGCCGCGCCACTGCCTATGGATGTCCATAATTTCCGGGCTTCGAGTAGAGATCGCCGGTCGCCTGACGCCAGATACGATCGCGCCTGACAGTGCATTGCATGCCAGCGAGCGGCGGCTTGCTCCGACTTGGCAAGGCCATCGACCTTTTCAATAGACATATCGTAGTGATGATTGAAGAACTCCTTCCATGCAGCAGCCAGTCTCTTCGCTGCACCGGGATCAATCTTTTCCGTTTGCTCGGCCGCACACACCGCTCCAAAAAACATCGTGATGACGGACGTAAAAGCAAATACCAGATAGAACCGCTGGTGCAATGCCGCACGATGAGCGCGAACCATTAACCAATAATTGCAACGGCCGCCACCGGCCTGATCGGCTGGCATGTTGTGTCCCTCGGTTGTTGTCCCTCGGTACGATCCCAAACACTTAGGCAATTCTCCGAAAACTGTACGAAGCCAATCTAACTGATGTCAAGTTGGTAGAGTGTAGTTTTCGCATTAGTTGTTGATTAGCCACCTGGCCGTTCGCAGAGTCTGATGCTACAGGACGAACGTTAGCGACAATATGCGTCATATATTGAAAAAAACTGCAGAACAAAGATTTTGAGCGGATGTCATTAGCCAGAGTATTTTGTAATGAATCGCAAGACCACTGTTGAACTGGAACTGTAATCCGTAGCTCGAATGAATAATTCCGTGTTCCCACTACCGTTTTACTACCGTTTTTGTTGTTCTATACCGCGATAGTTTGCGAATAAACGCGATGGAATAAGAAGACTTGACAATTCACACCCGTGTTGTAAGTTGCCAAACACAAAACAATTACCTGAGTCAGTCGGCGGATTCTCGACCGGGCTTACAAGGAAGAAGTCACTGGTTCGAGTCCTGTAACGCCCACTGAAGCAGTTGTCGGTTTCCAGTTCACGGTTACCGGTTTCCGGTGCCACCGCGCCCCTTTCCAATACCCTGCCAGCCGGTAAACTAGGGGATTATGACCGACTCCCAAGACAACTATACCGCGCAAGTGCTGGTCGTCGATGACGAGCAGGCCCACGCCGAGGTGATGGCCGAGGCATTGCAGCGAAAAGGCCACGTCTGCACGCTCGTCCACAACCTGCCCGACGCCAAGGAGGAACTCAGGCACGGCACGTTCGACGTGGTCGTGACCGATCTGGTAATGGACGCCGAGGACGACGGCCTGAAGGTGCTCGAAGCGGCGCAGACCCACCAGCCCGCCGCCGAGACCATCATGGTCACCGCCCACGGCGACGTGCCCACGGCCAAGGCCGCCCTGCGCGGCGGGGCGTACGACTTCATCGAAAAGCCGCTCGATCTCGATGTCTTCCGCAACCTCGTCGACCGGGCCGCTCAGGCCGTCCTGTTACAAAGCCAGAACACCGCACTGCAACAGCAGGTCGATGAGAAGTTCGGCCTGGAGGGCATTGTCGGTTCGTCTTCGGCGATCGCGCAGGTGACCGCAACGATCCGCCAAGTGGCTCCGTCCGACATTCCGGTGCTGGTGACCGGAGAGTCGGGCACGGGCAAGGAACTGGTCGCCCATGCGATTCACCACAATTCCCGCCGGGCCAAGGCGGCATTCAAACCGCTCAACTGCGCCGGGCTGAGCGCTTCGATTCTCGAAAGCGAATTGTTCGGCCACGTGAAGGGCGCTTTCACCGGGGCCGAGCGCGATCGCCAAGGCGTGTTTGAATACGCCGACGGCGGAACGTTGTTTCTCGATGAGATCGGCGATATGCCGCTGGAAATGCAGGCCAAGCTGTTGCGCGTGTTGGAAAGCGGCGAGGTGGTGCGCGTCGGGGATAACGAGCCGCGCCACGTCGACGTCCGCCTGATCTCCGCGACCAATCACGACATTGAAAAGCATACGAAAGACGGTCGCTTCCGCGAAGACTTATTTTTCCGCATCAAGGGTGTGCAGATTCATTTACCGCCCTTGCGCGAACGCCGGGAGGACATCGCCCCGTTGGTCCGCCATTTCATCCGGCGTTTTGCCGTGCGACTGGATAAGCCCGTGGCTGACATCGACGAGTCGGCCCTGGGCGCGCTGATGCAGTACGACTGGCCCGGCAACGTGCGCCAGCTCCAGAACATCGTGCAGAACATGGTGATCCTGTGCGACGAATTGATGATCCAGTCGCGCCACGTGCCCGTGGAGATCAAACAAGCCGAGGAAGGCGAATCCGCGGCGCTGGGTTCGATGGCCGGCCTCTCGCTCGACCAGATCGAAAAGCAGGCGATCCGCAATACCCTGAAACTGACCGGCGGCAACCGCGAACAGGCCGCCCGCATGCTCGGCATCGGCGAGCGGACGCTGTACAGAAAACTGAAAGACTATGGACTGAAATGAGAAAATCCGAAATCCGAAATCCGAAATCCGAAATAAGAATCGGCCACGGTTTTGATCTGCACCGCATGGAACCGGGCTTGCCGTTGGTGCTCGGCGGTGTGAAGATCGAACACGAGCGCGGCTGCGCCGGACACAGCGATGGCGATGTGATCTACCACTGCGTCACCGATGCGATTCTCGGCGCCGTCGGTGAGCCGGACATCGGCCAACTTTTTCCGGACAACGATCCGCAATGGAAAGGGGCCGACTCCAAGGTCTTCGTCGCCGAGGCCGACCGGCTGATGCGGGAGCAGGGCTACGTGATCGGCAATCTCGACGTGACGGTCATCGCCCAGGCCCCCAAGCTCGCCCCGCACAAGCAGCAGATCATCAAGAATCTGGCGTTTTTACTGGGCTGCGAGGAGAGCCGGGTGAACGTCAAGGGCAAGACGCACGAGCACGTGGACTCGATCGGCCGGGGCGAAGCCATCGCCTGCCACGCGGTGGTGCTTTTAATGAGGGCCTAGGGTCTGGGGATTAGGGCCTAGTGTCCGTCATTCCCGCGCAGGCGGGAATCCAGAGAAAGTTCCATGAAGTCGGGGAACCATCATGTCAATTGACGACAACAAGAACGGGCATGCTCTGAAGAAAGACCGATTCCCCCAGCCGGCGCTGTGGAAACCGGCCGTCGGTTTTGCGGTTGGCTTGCTGATCATGTTTCTGCCGTGGTTCATGCCCAGGCACCTGATCCACAGTGCGATCGTGTGGTTGGGAATTGCCGTTGCGATCGGTTGCCTGTTTGAAATCTGGTGGTTGGGTTTTTCATGGTGGGCTGTGGGAATTGACGGGCGACGCCTTCTCATGCCCCGCTTACGCTTCGGCGGATGGTGCAAGGAAATCCTGATCGGCCTGGGTATTGCCATCCTGGTGCTATTGATGGGAGAGGGGCTCGTCCGCTGGTGGAACATCCCCGACTACCACATCATCGAAACATACACCTTCGGGGGTTGGGGATTGACCTACGCGCAACGGATGGCTGGTCTGATCTGCTATTCCCTGGTCGGTATCCTGCTCGCGCCTGTGGGCGAGGAATTGCTTTTCCGCGGTCTTCTGTACACAGCGCTGCGACGCAAGATGCATTTCATTCTTGCGGCGTTGATGCAGGCCATACCCTTCGGCCTGATTCATTTCTATCATTGGTCCGCCATCCTCACGACGGGATTAACGGGCTTTGCGTTGGCCTTGATTTACGAATGGCGCAAGAAGCTCTGGACCACGATGGCCATACATGCCTGGGTGAATGTAGCGTCGTTCTCGGTCCTACTGATCATCTTTATCCAGTCTGGGAACCGGCCCATGATGGGGATCCGGTACGAATACGAATCCGACAAACCCCGTATCACTCAGGTCATCATGGATTCGAGCGCATACCAGGCAGGGCTTGAAGAAGGCGACCGGATCATTCGCATCGACGGTCGGCAGACCGACACCGCCGCCGTGCTGCAGCTGGCGATCCAACGTAAGTCCGCCGGCGAGTCCGTAACGCTGGAGATCCGTCGGGGTGAACAAATACTCGAGAAAACCCTAACACTAATGCGCCGCAGAGACCTGGAATAAGACCATGCCATCGCCTGCCACGCGGTGGTGTTGCTGACTGGAACATCGGTTCTGAACCCTTAAGAGAGGGTAAAAGTCAATCGGCCAATTCCAACAGCTTTAGTGCAGCCCGGTGAGCCCGTTCGTCCGCGATGATGTGCGGGGGTATTTGGCTGCCGACGCGATGACGCCACTGGGCTGCCCGTTGCGAACCGTCGGGAACCTGCTCGCAGTAATCCGCCAGAACCACGAGGTAATCCGGCAGGTCACCCCAGGGCCACATGGATTCGTATTTGGTCAGATAGTATCGCTTGACCCAAAGCGCATGAGACGAGTCGACAAGATTTTCGAGAATCGTTTCGATACGGGGTGTTTGTTGTCCGGTCCAGTGGCGCGGACGGGAATCAAAGTGCGGAGGAAAATCCGATCGGTCGTATTGCGACATGAACACCAGAGCCCGTTCGACCTGCGCCGATCGGAGTAAACGATCAACCTGTAAACTGCGGTATTGCTGGGGTTGCGTCCATGCGGACAGGCCCAGGCCCAACAGAATCAGTAAGCCGGCCAGGAGGGGAACGCTTCTGGAGACTCGCACGGTTTGATCTTCACGCCCCCGCGCGAACCATTGCGGGCGCATCCTGATGGCAGTAATCACGGTCCCGATCAACCACACCAACAGCGTTATAAAGCCAAAGAAAATGATCGAGTGGGTCGCATTCAGGATCAGGACATCGGCGGGGGTATGCGAGATGCCTCCCATGAGGTTGAAGATGGGTTTGGGGCTGAACAGCGCAGCCAGGATGGCCAGGATGTCCACCAGCAGCATTACGATGAAGAACACCCCGATGTAAGCCGTCCGGTACAACACGCAGATAACACGCGTGATCAGAAAGACCCGCCACAACGATACGATTGCCAGTATCCAGAGATTGACCACGGTGGCCTGGTAATTGGCGAGCAGACGCTCAAAGGGGATGGCGTAGAGCCAGGCGATCGGCGCAGTCATCCAGAAACAGGTAAGGAACGAGCGGTACATACGGCCGATGCCCGGATGATCCTTCAGACGAAACATGGTCAGCCGGATCAGGCCGAACAACAATCCGCTGACAACCAACGAAGCCGCCACCGGAAGCACCAGATACCACGGTTCGTACGGAAAAAATTCGGAATCGTAATCCCGAGCCAATCCTGCTGAGGCAACGAAGGCCAAACCAATCCACAACGACTGCCGACATTCCGCTACGGTCAAAATCGCCTGGCGCCGGCCTGCAAAATACGCCACCAGCGTGCGGATATTCAGTTGATTGAGCTCTGCCGGATCAGCCATGCCTGTTCCCCTTGTTCAAGTGATGCAATCCCTATTCTACACCAGAATCGGCGCTGCCTGTCGCCGTGGCCCGGTCTTTCATTCCCATCCACTGTCTAGACGCTTGGCCTCATCGACGATACGCTTTGCTCATGGCCAAGTCATCCGCCAGCGACCCCACTTTCACCGGCGACGAGCGCATGGTCGTGCTGCACGGCAAGGAGGCATTCCTGCGCAGCGAGCTGTTCCGCACGCTGCGCGAGGCGGTGAAGAAAAAGCACGAACCGATCGACGTATTGCGGTTTGACGGTGAGAAGACCGAATCCGCCGAGGTGCTGGACGAGCTGCGCAGCGTGGGCTTGATGAGTCAGCACAAGGTGGTCGTGGTGGAGGATGCGGAGAAGTTCATCACCAATTACCGCGGGCCGTTGGAGCGCTACGCCGAGCAGCCGGAGGAGACGGCGGTGCTGGTGCTGCGGACGGAAACCTGGCGCGGGGGGAAGTTGGAAAAGATGGTGGAGAAGATCGGCGGGGTGATCAAGTGCGAGCCGCTGACCGAGCGCACCGCCGGGTCGTGGGTGCAGAACCGTGCCAAGCGGGTTTACGAATGCACGGTCAGCGCGCGGGCGGCGTCGCTGCTGGTGGCCCGGATGGATACGGACATGGGCCGGCTCGACAGCGAACTGGCCAAGCTGGCCGTGGCCGTGCCCCCCGGCGGGACCATCGACGAAAAACTGATCGAATCGCTCAGCGGCCAGGCCGGCGATGAAAAGGTCTGGGAGATTCACACCGCCCTGCTCAGCGGCGATGCACGCGAGGCCCTGGTTCGGTTGCATGAGCTGATCGACCTGGGCGGCGTGGCGCCCGAACGGATCGCCTGGTACCTCTCGGATCTGGCCCAGAAGCTCTATTACGGGGCGGTGCTGGCGGCAAAGGGACAGAATCTGGCCGGGTACTGCAAAACCAGCCGGATCTGGGGCGACGCCCAGAGGCCGTTCATCGCCGCGGCCAAGAAGTTGAAGCCGATCGGGGCGGCCGCCCTGCTCGGGCAGATCGTCGAGGCCATCCGCCGCTCGCGGTCTGGAGCGGGTGATGCCCGAAGTCTGATGGAGCGGTACTGTGTGATGTTTACCGCGCGGATCAGGTGAATTTACCGCTCGTCGAATCCGGTTAGAATTAAACGCCCACGGGCCCGGTTGGCCGATGTAAGGAATTGGTGAACGGCCCCACGGATGGACCCAGGCCGGATGCTGGAGGCATCATGAACCACCGCTTGCGTTTTTCGTTGTTCCGCATGGGGATTGTGGCGGCGCTCGGCGTGATGATGGCCGGCTGTGAGACCGCGCCGATCGTGCACCCCGAAGACACCCCCCCGCCACCCGCCGCCGTGACAGATTCCCACGCCCCAGCCGACCCCACCCCCCAGCCCAGCGAACAGGACCTGCTTGCCCAGGCCAGGCGTTACGAGGAACTG
>JANQHK010000073.1 GCA_028282685.1 Phycisphaeraceae bacterium | reverse complement strand
ACCTGATCGAGCGTCGCGAGCTGCTGCGCCAGCAGCACCGGATTGCGCAAAGCCGGCAGCAGGATGGCCGTGCCGACCTGCACGTCCGGCACCGCGCCGGCGACCGCCGCCAGCAGCGTCAGCGGATCGTGCCGCGGCCGCGCCAGCAGCGAATCCCCCGCCCAGACCGAATCGAACCCCAGCCCGGCCGCCCGCCTGGCCGCGTCCAGCAACACGCGCCCCGACGGCTCGCCCCGCATCACGTTCTCCCGTGTCGGCAGCAGGTACCCGAGTTTCATGCCCATCACCGATACTCCAGTGAGCCACCACATCATATCCGGATAATGCACAGGCTAAGCGTGTGCATTATCCGGATATGATGTCTCTTCGGCTGACAGTAGATCTTGAAATCAAGCCAATTATGCAACCCAACCTCTCGAATCTCTAAACCGCTGTTAGACGTTCCGCCTCCGAGGTTGAAACGGTGTGCCACTGCGACGACGAGCCCAAGCACCAAAATGCGCCTACAAGACATCCGAAATCCAACAATCGAACAGAAACCAACTCTGTCAATATAGCGTTTCAGCCGTAGTCATTCGAATGATGGAGTGATCAACATTACAATCAACGTAAGTTAGTGCTATTGTCGTGAGAAACCATCAGGTAGAGAATGAATGGCTCGACTCTGCAAGGAAAAACTGATTGTTCCATGAATTATCTAAGAAAAATTCCGCCATACGTTTGGAGCATCCGTTTGCACTGGGCTCGCATTAGGGCTATTTATCTTTTATGGATGAAAGTTTTTTTTTCTGATTTACAGCAAAATTTCGTATTTTCTGGAATATTGATAATACTTATGAGAATTCTTTACGAAAAATCTTCCTTGCAATCAGATTTTTACGTACTTATTATATCGATTTTAATATTGCCTTTCGTGAAGATATCTTTCTTCATGGAGAAGCGGCAAAGGCTTTCGCTTTATGTTGAGCAATTTCGTAAATATAAAGAAGTTGGATTTGGTTATCTTTTATATCATGGGAGTTGGGTAGGGAATTTCGCTGTTCGATATTTTGCGATGATTAGGGCAGTGAACAAAAAAATCGACGATATAGAAAAAAACAGTAGTCTCGATATGTATAAAAAATTGAACAAGTATGAAGATGAAATTCGAAGAATACAAAAAAACATCAACGCAAACCTTCAAGATTTTGATGCCAGAACTGTATTGATAAATTTCCATTTATTGTATGGTTTTCGTAGTATCGACTCGCTTTATCATTTTCTGAGATTTCACCCGAATCAGGTGAAAGCGGAGCTATTTGTCTATATAGATCGTAGTTTGCGAGTTGTAAATGCTATTAGGAGCGAGGATCTAGATCTCGAGAAAATAGAAGAATTAGTGAAGCTTCGAAGAAATTTTCGTAGCCGATTCCAAAATCGAAAAAAAGATTTGGAAATTTTGAAAAATATTTCAGTAGTTAGGGCAGCTAGGGAGATTGTTGTAGAAAGAAGTACGAGTGGTTCGATCGTGTTGCTGAAGCGTACTTTGGAATATTTCATCAGGCGCGGTTTTTACTATAGATTCAATGCGAGGTATCCGCTTTGGAAAAGGAGTTTTTTGAGTCAATTTGTTGTATTTGAAACCCTTGAGGGGGTTTTTAATGTGAGAACAGTAAAAAAGTGTAGAAGCCTGGTCGAATTAGTTCGACATGCGCGTGGAAGCGATTTGGTCGCATTAGCGGGTATTGAGAAGTGGTACGACGATATTCAAAGAAAGGTGGAGCCAGAAATTGAAACTCTTTGGTCTGGAGGGTTTACTCATCAAAACTTGGATAGGAGGCTTGTAGAGAATGTCGAGAAGTTTATTAAAAATATCTCGGATGTTACCCTTAGGCAACATGGAATTGATTTTACAGATGGAGATATAAAATTAAACTTTGCTACCTCAGGTCATAGCGAGACGGTTGCGGAGGTGCTTTCACAACTGAGAAGTATTGTGAAGCAAGTATACGTGATCCAGGTTGGCGAAGGAATGGAAGAGGAGAATGCGAATTTTCGAGCATTCCTTCTTTCAAATGAGTTGGATGATTGTCGGCTTATTCGTAGCCAAACGCTGGAGCAAGATCATTTTCGTTCACGTATCGATTGCCTGTTGATTGGATTCGAGATGGTAGATTCTTCTGGCAACATGCTTCATCCCCGCGGGGTCAGTGATGCGATTGATCAAGCGTTGGTACCTGGCATAGATGGTCACAAGCCGGTAGTGATCGCTGTTGGTACATCAAACAAAAAGCATGAATTTGAGGAGGCGAAGGTGGATCCAGAAATTGTATCGCTATATTCCCCAAGGATAGTCGACGGGATCGTGACTGAAGAAGGTGTTTATATCAAGAATAGAGAGGGTAGGTTCAATCTATCCGATCAACCAAATTGGCCACATTCTGAGGGGCAATCGCTGATTTGACGATAGTAGAGCGAATGCGAGTTGATTGTACAGGTAGGGTAATCGACTGACAGCCACCGCTCTTGAGGGGCTTTTTTAGACGACCTTCTTGGTCGGTCTCATCTTCTCCTTCTCCTTCTTCGCCAGTCCATCGGTGAAGGCCTTTTGTGGCGTCCTGCCTTTCATGGCGCGTCCCTGGTGCGGTCGTTTGGTATTGTAGTGGGCAATATAGATGTCGAGATCGGCCTGCATCTCTTCGATGGTCTCGTACCACTTCTTGCGACCCATGACGTGGAAATGCTCATCGAGCAGGGTTCGGTGCAGGCGCTCGACGAAGCCGTTGGACTGCGGGCGCTTGACCCTGGTGGTGCGATGCTCGATCTCCTCGAGCTGGAGGAAGAGCTCGTAGGGATGGCGGTCTTTCCGGCGCAGAACTCGCGGCCGTTGTCGGAAAGCACCGTTGTGATCCTGGCCTTATGCTGCTCGAAGGTGGGCAGCACGTCGTTGTTCATGAGATGCACGGCGGTGACGGGCAGCTTGCTGGTGTAGAGCCTTGCCCAGGCATAGAGCGAGAAGCAGTCGATGGCGGTCTGTAGGTAGACCTTGCCGACACCCTTCAAGGAGCCGACGAAGAAGGTATCGACGGCCACCAGGTCGCCGGTGTGCCGGGTCTCGATGTGGCGCTCGCGGAACTTGGGACTGAAGCGCTCCAGCAGGCGGATCTGCTCGTCGGAGAGCTCGATGTTGCGCTCGGCCGTGGCCTTCTCCAGGCGCAGCAGGCGTTCGGGCCTGGTCAGCAGGCCGTGGCGGCTCCAGACCCCGCGCACGCCGCCGGAGGAGACCTGGACGCCCTTGAGCATCAACTCCTGGGCGACACGCAGGGTAAGCGTGGCGGCGTCCCCACCTTGCAGTTTGCATGGCTCTGTTGCCTGATGGCCTTCGGCGGTTTTGGAGGCTGGTGTGAGGCAGGTTCACCATATGACTGATACCAAGGGCGCGGGCTTTCACGAGGTTACGGTGATCGACGGTTCTGCGCGCCGGCGCAGTTGGTCGCGTGAGGAGAAGGCGCGGATCGTTGCCGAGAGCCTGGATCCGGTGGTTAGCGTCTCGGCGGTGGCGCGCCTACATGGTCTCAACCCGAACCAGCTGTTCACCTGGCGCCGCCAGCTCCGCGACGAGATGGAGCACTGGCCCGTGCAGGACGAGGCCGGGCCCCTGCATCAGCCCCGTCCAGCGGCTGGATCGAGCTGCTGGCTGCCGGTGTGACGGTGCGGGTCGGCACGGATGTCGACGTGGCAGCCCTGCGCCGGGTGCTGCAGGTGGTGCGCACGTTGTGATCGCTTCGCCCCCAGGGGTGCGCATCTTCGTCTCGGCGCGGCCGGTTGACTTCCGCAAGGGGATCGACGGTCTGGCTGCTGTGGTTCAGGAACATCTGCGGCTGGATCCCTTTTGCGGCGCACTCTACGTGTTCCGGTCCAAGCGGGCGGACCGGGTGAAGGTCCTGGCCTGGGACGGCACAGGGATCTGCCTTTATCACAAGCGCCTGGACCAGGGCCGGTTCCGCTGGCCGCCGCCGGCAGACGGGGTGGTTCGCTTGACGGCGGCGCAGCTGTCGATGCTGCTGGAGGGACTGGACTGGGGCCGCTTCTGGTCCCGGCCGGGGTGGGCGCCGCGCAGGGCCGGGTGAGTCACCATGCCGCGGTGCCGGACGGCCGTGGCCGGGTTAGGCTCTGCTCATGGATTCGCCGGCAGCCCTTCGGGACAAGAGCAAAGAAGAGCTGATCGCCCTTGTGCTGAGCCGCAACGAGGCGGCGCGGGCGGCCGAAGCCCGCCGCGCCGTGCTGGCAGCGACATCGACGACGGCGGAAGCCAGGGCGGCGGCGGCCGAGGCCGAGGTGGAGAAGCTGCAGCAGTTGATCAGGCAGTTCCAGCGGACGCTCTACGGCCGCCGTTCGGAGAAGCTGTCGGACGATCAGCTGGACCTGGGGCTGGAGGACATCGAGCAGGCGCTGAACGCGGCGGAGGCGGCCCTGGCGGCGGCCAGGGCCGAGCTCGGCGGCGCACCGGCGGCAAAGGAAAGCGCAAACCTGCGGCGCAACCGGGGCGCCCTGCCCAGGCACCTGCCGCGCGAGGAGGTGGTGGTCGAGCCGGACGCGGCGGCTTGTCCGTGCTGCGGAGGGCAGCTGCATGTCATCGGGGAAGACGTCTCGGAACAGCTGGACTACGTGCCGGCCGAGTTCAAGGTGCGGGTGATCCGCCGGCCGCGCTACGGCTGCCGGGCCTGCGAGGGCGCGCCGGTGCAGGCGCCGGCGCCGGCCCGGCCAATCGATGGCGGCCTGCCGAGCGAAGGCCTGATCGCCCATGTGCTGGTCTCGAAGTATCTCGACCATCTGCCGCTCTGCCGCCAGACCCATATCTATGCCCGCCAGGGTATCGAGTTCGACCGCTCGAGCCTGGCCAACTGGGCCGGCCGGGCCGCCTGGTGGCTGAGACCGCTCTACGAACGGATGCTCGAAGAGATCATCGCGTCGGCCAGGCTGTTCGCCGACGATACGCCCGTGCCGGTGCTCGACCCCGGGCGCGGGCGCACCAGGACGGGACGCTTGTGGGCCTACGCCCGCGACGACCGGCCCTGGCAGGGTGCCGATCCACCGGCGGTGGCCTATGTCTATTCCACCGGCCGCAGCTACGAACATCCGATCGCGCACTTGAAAGCCTTCAAGGGCATCCTGCAGGTCGACGCCTTCCAGGGCTTCGATCGGCTGACCGCCCAGCGACCCGGCAACGACGTGGTGCTGGCCCATTGCTGGGCCCATACCCGGCGCAGGTTCCACGACGTGCACCAGGCCACGCGCCAGGAGAAGAGCCGGTCGGTGCTCGAGGCCTTCAAGCCGTGGCTGGAGGCGCAGGCGGCGACAATCTCGGCCAAGAGCAAGCTCGCCGAGGCGATCCGCTATGCGCTGAGCCGCTGGCACAGCCTGACCCGCTTCATCGAGGACGGCCGCATCGAGATCGCCGACCAGCCGGCAGTAGGTGCGAAGATACAGTTCTGCCACATTCGGGTCG
>JANQHK010000147.1 GCA_028282685.1 Phycisphaeraceae bacterium | reverse complement strand
GCCGGGGCATTGCGCTGAAGACGCCAGACCAACAGGGTGGAGCCGGGCGCCACCAAGGCGGCGATGAGGATGACCAGCTTGGCATTCATAACACGTCATCGTCGCGCCGGTCCGGCTCACTGCGCGGGAACGCGAATCTTCATCCCCACCACCAGCGAATCGGGATCGTCGATGCGGTCGCGGTTCAGTTCGTACAACGCATTGGTTTTCCGGGCGGTGCCGTAGAAGCGCTGGGCGAGTAACGAGAGCACATCGCCGGGCTGAATGGTGTATTCGGTGTAACGGGAATCGGCCGAGGCGGTTTCGACGGTCGGGGTCTGGCGCGTCGGCGTACGTTGCGGAGCGACTTGCGGTGTGCCCCCGTCCCCGCCCCCGGAACGGTTGGGAATCACCAGTCGCACACCGGCCCGCACCGAGCCGTCTTCGCCAACCTTGTCGCCCTGGCGGTTGGCTTCCTTGATGGTGTGCCAGTAATTGCCATCGCCGTAATACTTCTGTGCGATCTGGTAGAGCGATTCGCCCTGCTGAACGTGATGGATGCGATCGCCGTTACGGCCGACGATGGCCTGCTGCTCCCGAGGCCGCATCTCCAGAATATCGGACACGCGCCCGATCGGCGGCTCCGTCCGCTCTTGACGCTCGATAATCGGCTCGGCGCGACGGCCGGCTTCTTCACGAATGGGCTGATGCTCTCTATCGATGGTTCGCGCGTGCGGCAACTCACGATGCCGTTCGTGGCGTGGTGTCTCCGTGGCAGTGTGCTCGGATTGCCGCGGATCGAAAACCGGCACCGATTCATGCTGCGGCAAGGGCGCCTGCCCATCCGCGATGAACGTATCGCCCTCGATCTGACGCAGCCGCAGCTTGGTCTGGTTATTGGGTTGGGTTTGGGCCAGGTGATCGGAGACAAGGATTCCGATAAAGATGATGACGCCCATCCCGACGATGAGCCCGATTTTCGTCTCTCGCGTCATGGCAGCATCCTTGCTTGATTCAACCAATCCCTGGTTGATCGTGAGTATAACAGAATCTAAGGCCGTTGTGTCGATTCAAGGCATCGCAAAGCCCGGAGCTTGGCGGATCGGCTGCGCGGGTTGCGTTGTCGTTCGTCATCCTGCGGCCCGATCGGCTTACGCGTGATCAACTCGGCCTTTCCCTCCGCGGCCAGGGCGGCGAAGGCGCGTTTGACGCGGCGGTCTTCCAATGAATGGAAACTGATGATCGCCGCTCTCCCGTCCGGTCCCAGCAACCGCTCGATCCGCCCCAGCAGGCCGTCGAGGCGGTCCAGTTCCCGGTTGACCGCGATGCGCAGGGCCTGAAAGGTTCGTGTGGCCGGGTGAATCCGCCAGCGCTGGGAACGACGACTCGCAGACCCAGCCCGCGCGTACGCCGACACGCACAAATCGGCCAGTTGCCTAGTGGTTTTGATCGGCTGGGAGCGGCGCGCATCGACAATTTTTCGGGCGATTCGCCGACTCAACCGCTCTTCGCCGCAGGTCCAGATTAGGTCCGCCAGGTCCCGCTCGCTCAGCCGCGCCAGCAGGTCCGCGGCGGTGTCGCCGGCAGTGCGATCGAGCCGCATGTCCAGCGGACCATCCGCCGAAAAACTCATGCCGCGCTGTGGATCGTCCACCTGATTGGAACTGAAGCCGAGATCGGCCAGCAAACCGTCCACCGCAGCGATGCCCAACTCATCCAGCGCCGATTTGGCCTGATCGAAGGAGCAATGAAACAGATGCAAAGGCACCGGGGGATCGACAATCGTCTGCCGGCAGTAATCCAAATTGTCGGCGTCGAGATCAAGCCCGATATACATCCCATCCGGCACCAACATCGGCAAAATCTGCCGACAATGGCCCCCCCGACCCATCGTGCAATCGAGGACCACTTTGCCCGCAGCCGGCGCAAGACAATCCATTACCTCGTGCAGCAGCACGGGCAGATGTCCGGAGGATGTTGTTGGGGGCGCATCATCGTTCATGGGCGGCTCTTAGTCCGATCGTTCATGCTACAATAACTGACGATGGTCCACATCCACTGTCCCCATTGCAGCAGTCGTCTGGAGATCGACCCGGGCTTTGTCGGTGGCATCTGCCGCTGCTTCAACTGCGGCACACTGATGACCGTTCCCAAGTCGGCCGAACAACAGGTCGAGCAGTTGCAGCGACAGGAACGTCCGGATCGGCCCGACACCCCCGGCATGGCTGCCGATACCGGCGCGGAACATTACGTCACCACGTCGGGCCGGGTGATCAATCTCGACCGCCGCAAACTCGAGCGCGTCCCCGTGGCGCGGAGGCCGCGGATGGGCGTACGCATCTCCGTGGTGTCCGCACTCATCCTGTTCATGATTTTCCTCGTGATCGGACTGGTATGGCTGATGAATACAGTGGAAAGCCAGCCCACCGGCTCCGATGACGCGGTCGTCGGACAGCAAGTGACGGTGCAGACGCTGGGTTACGACCCGTCAGCCAATCCCTACCTGCTGGAGCGTGGCAACCTGTTCGGTCTGCCGGTGAAAGATTCAGCGATTGTGGTGGTCAGTACCGGTTCACGGATGCGCGAGTACCTCGGCCCGGTGAAGGATATGCTGGTGACCAACCTGCGTCGGCTGGACGAAACGACGCGTTTTCAGGTCGTCTTCGCCACCCACGAAGGGCCACACGCTCTGCCCGAAACGCTGACGCCGCGCGCCCGAATCAATGTCGAATCATTCGATTTGTCGCTCAATGAAATCAGCGCAGCGGGTCGTCCGAAATTCCCGGCTTCGGCCGAACGGGCTTTGGCGGCGAAACCGGCGGAGCTAGTGCTGGTGCTCTACAATCCACTTTCAACAGAGGATGCGCTAAAGCTGGAAGCGATGCTCAAATCCACGGGCGTCACCTGTCACGTCATTCTGCTCGGTCCCTCCAGCGATCTGCTGCAAGCCCTGGCGGCCGGCAGCGAAGGACGCTGCATCGAACTCGGCGGCGGCCAGCTTCAGTACTGGCACGAACAATGGCGAAAAAACAGATAGACAGGACCTTGGACCCAGGGCCATAACGTCACCCCCCACACTCCAAGCCCATTCCCCTATTCAATACACGCGCGGGGTTTGGCGTTTGGCATCGGTGAAATGAAACAACGGCGCCAGGCGGATCAGGCCGACGGCCAGGATCGTGCCGATCGCACCGCTGTAAAGCAGGCAAAGACCGCGCACCGCCAATTGATTCCAGGCCGACCAGGACATCAGCGGATCGTAGGTTTGCCTGACGGTCATGATGAACACGACCACCAGTTCCACCGCCAATCCGCACACCACCACGAGAAACCCCATCGAAACCGGATGCCTTCGGTAGACCATGCTGCGCAGCTGCCCGATGACCAACCCCCCGGCCAGGTACCCGAGCGTGTATGGTCCGATGAGTGTGAGTTGGCCGCCGCGGGCCGGATCGCTTGCCTGCAGGGCAAATCCACCGTGCGTCAGATCGACCAACAGACCGATGATGAACCAGGCGCCCAGCATTGCATGGCGCGGTGTAAACAAACCGACGAAAACCGCCAGCACAAGGACCAGTTGCGGCGTAATGACCTCCCGACCGACCTGAAGGTCCAGCATCGGCGCCAGACCCTGCTGAAGCGCCATGATGATGTAAGTGAAGATAGCAAAGACGACCCAGTTCACCGTTCGCCCCTTCCCTGGCCATCGGTGATCGGCACCGGCAGATCAACGCGATCCAGATAGCGCAACGACTTGAACGTCTCGACCACAATGCGCCGCCTCAGCAACGGCGCGTCGGGATCGTCTTCGACTTTTTCGATCCGTCCCAGCAGCAATCCCTGGGCCGCATCCGGCCAATTCCGATCAATCAGACGCAGGTACTGACCCACACGAACCGGTTTGTTTTTCGCAATGGTACTGACGAAACGGTCCGGGCCGGCGGCATCGAGCTGGCATCCGACAAACTGGCCGCGCAGCAATTGGTCGATGGGCGTCATGGCGTCGGTGATGATGGCGTCGACTTTGACGCCCGGTGCGGTGATCAGGCGCACCCAGGCATTCATGGCGCTGACCCGCTCGACCTTGCCGACCAGGCGCGGACCGTCCATGACCGGCAGACCGACCGTCACGCCCCGTCGACTGCCCATGTTGACTTTCAGAGTATGACTGGCCGGCTGGTACCCCGCCGCCACCACGGAGAGCACGACAATGCGGTTGGCCCTGGCCTTGCCGAGTTCACGCTCGAGCTGGCTGCGCAGGAAACGGAGTTGGCTGTTTTCCGCCTGCAGTTCCGCCAATCGCACCCGTTGGCGCAACAGGAGGTTCTTCTGTAGTTGAACCTGGTCCCAGAGTTGGGCCGCCTCGTTGGCGTCAACCGGCGATGCGTCGACGCGAAGCCGTGCCTTTTCCACCAGCGGCCGTAAACCGTGCGTCGCCGGAGTCAACGCAAACTCCACCGGGGCTTGCAGCAACCGCGTGTACCCGGTGAAGCGATGATGCAAAAACGCGCTGATCACCAGCAGCAAAAACAACAGCCACAACGTAAGGCGTCGGCTTGGGATGGCAGATAGACCCATGATCGACAGTCCGCGCGACGATTCATTCTAATGCATTTTTACATGGATCGTGGGGCCGAGTAACCGCGAGGTGAACGGCTCGCATTTGCCCGAACGGATCACAACTCGTCCAGGTCGCTCTCCATGGTGTTCTTCCAGTCCTCGATGTTTTCCAGGTAGATCGAGGTGCCACGGGCAACGCAAGTCATCGGATCGTCGGCGATGCGGACATCGAGGCCGGTGGCATTGGAGAGAATGACATCGATACCGTGCAGCAGCGCCCCGCCTCCGGCCAGCACAATGCCGTTGTCCACCAGATCGGCGGCGAGTTCCGGTTCGGCGCGCTCCAGGGTGCGGGTGACCGTGTTGATGATCGCGCTGAGCGGTTCCTGCAGGGCCTCGCGTATCTCTTCGCTGGTAACGACGGTCTTGCGGGGCAGTCCGGAGATCATGTCCCGGCCGCGAACCTCCATGGTGGTTTCCTCGCCGACGGGCGCCGCCGAGCCGATTTCCATCTTCAACCGTTCGGCGGTCTGCTCGCCCACCATGAGGTTGTAGGTCTTCTTCATGTGGTTGATGATGGCTTCGTCCATGTCGTCGCCGGCCACGCGGACGGAAGTGCACTCGGCGATGTCGGCCAGGGAGATAATGGCGACCTCGGTGGTCCCGCCGCCGATATCGACGATCATGCTGGCGGTGGCTTCGACGATGGGCAATCCCGCGCCGATGCCCGCAGCCATGGGCTCCTCGACCAGATAGACCCGGCGGGCTCCGGCGCGCTCGGCCGAATCCAGCACAGCGCGCTTCTCCACGGCGGTGATTCCGCTGGGCACGGCAATGACCACGCGCGGCCCGATGAACCGGCTGCGGCCCTGCACCTTGCGGATGAAGTAGCCGAGCATCGACTCGGTGATTTCAAAATCACTGATGACGCCATCTTTCAGCGGACGGATGGCGGTGATCGACCCCGGGGTCTTACCAAGCATTTCCTTGGCGACCCAGCCGACGGCATTGCCGTTCTGAAGGACGCGGTTGGTGCCTTTCTTGACGGCGACGACGGACGGCTCGTTGAGAACGATGCCCTCGCCGCGCACGCAGACCAACGTGTTGCATGTGCCCAGGTCGATGCCCATGTCCACGCTGATCCAGCTTAGTAGACTATCGAGGAACAAGCGGCTACCGGCCCCTTTCCAGTGAAACCCACACGGTTCATACGGTACAACCCGGCGTCGGTCATGCTAACCGCCGCCCCGATCGACCGCTACCCTGAGTCTTATCGGCCCGTCTGCCCCGCTCACTTTGAAGGCGGCACAATCTCGTCGGGTTGCATCACGATGAAGGGATTGCTCTTTCCGGTCAACTTTCCATTGGCCCACGATACGTATCCAAAGGCAAATCCCAAGGCCAAGGTGGCGACGATGATCAGCACCGAATACACATTGGGCTGGGCCTTGGTCTTACGGATTATCGTATTTCCGGGATTCTGGCTCATCGCGGGGCTCCGGTTGGCTTGGTCCTGTGGAATTCCTGGGCAAAGGGCAATCAATCGCTCACATTCCGCCGGCCAGCACCTCGAGGTTTGCCGTAATCTCGCCCTGGGGCAGACTCACCCGCCCGGCCGAGGATTGCAGATCCACCTTGGTGATGGTCAGGTTGCCCATGAACTGGCTGTTCCTGTAGATCATGAACTCCATGCCTTCGACGACCTTGTCGTTGGTGCCGACGTTCACCGCCGCGAAGATTTCCGAATCGATCTTCTGCACATTGGTGATGACTCCACGGATCGGCTGAACGGGCGGTGGAGGGGGAAGTTGCTCTGCCTTGGCGGTTTCGACGGGCGCCAGGGCCTGCAAACGCTCGATCTGTCCGGCCATTTCGTCGTTGACCGCCTGAAGTTCCTTGATCTTCTCGGTAACCAGGCGCACCTGCTGGAGCATCATACCGTTTTCGGTGATCAGCTCGGAAAGTCGCGTATTCAATTGGACGATTTCCTGCTTCTGCTCGATCATCTTGGCCCGGCGCTCCTTGATTTCGGCCGCCTGGGTTTCCATGATCTTCTGGGCCTGCTTGTTCGCACTGGTCAGGTCCGCGTTCTTGGATTCGGTGCCGAGCAGGTTGTTACGCAACTCCATCAGCGCCACTTCGCGATTCTGAATCTGCGTATTCAGGTCCTTCAGGTCATTACGAACCTCGGTCAACTGATCGGTCTTCTTCTCCAGGTCAAGGGCCAGCTGGTTCTCGGACAGCCCCCGCTTGGTTTCCAGCAGACTGGCCGCGTTCTTGGCCGCGCTCAGTTCCTGTCTGGTGTCTTGCAGCTTCTCTTTGATCGAGGTGGTCATCTGCACATAGGGCACGATGACGGCAGCCAGAAGAAGGGCAAAGATCGTCGCCAAGACCACAAAGATTTTCGTCAGGATACTCACGGAAGGCCTCCCGCAGGTGGTGAACGGGGTATGGTGGGCAGGTTACCAAGCCCTTGGTGAATGTAATCCGACTCAACCGGAAATACTTCACCGAAGTCAATTCAGTTATCTATCTACCAATGTACGGGTTATCTGTCAACTGCGGTCCGGGTCGGGAAGAACAACGGGGCTTTCGGCTACCGGGCTGCCGAGGTCCGACGAATCACCGAGGCCGCGGCAGCGACACGGACCTGAGCCGATTTGTCGGACAGCATATCGGCCAATTTTTTCAGGGTTTGCCTATCCCGCAAGTACCCCAGAACCCAAGCGGCCTGGCTGCGATGAACGGGATTTTCAGCACCGGCGTAACTGAGGGCGCGCTTGCGACCGCTTGCATCACCCAACCTCGCCAGCGACCCGGCCGCCGCCATGATGACCTCGGCCGGCTCGTCGGAAAGCAGACTTTTAAGTGCGGGAATCATTCGTTCGTCGCCGACGGCGCCCATGGCGTTGATCGCCACGACACGAACCTCACCAAACTGGTTGTACGTACCGGCACGCAGGGTATTCAATTCCGAATCGTCGCCCAGCCGAACGATCGCCTCGGCGAATTGCATACGCACCACCGCCGCCTTCTGGGCGCTGATGCGCGGCATGGGACTCGAGACCGTCTGCTTGAGCATCGGCACGGCGCTGGCATCGCCAAGCAGCCCCAGGATCATCGCGGCGTTGGCGCGCACGCCAGGTTCGCGACTGGTCAGGTAATCGGCCAGAGGCGTCAGGTCCACCGGTATGCCCAGACTGTGCAGGCAATACACCGCAGCGCAACGCACCGATGCATTCTCATCCCGCGTCAGCGGTCGCACCGCGTCGGAAAGTCCTTTCAATTTCAGGCGACCGGTCGTCACCACCGCCGCAAAACGCACCACCGGATTGGGATCCGACAGCCCACGCTGGGTCAACGGCAGCGCACGCTTGGGAATCGGCTGCATGGCTTCGATGACATTGGCGCGCAGGAACGGGTTGTCATCCTGGGCGACGTTCAACAGAACCTGCACGGCCTGTTCGTGGGCACGCGAGCGATCGACTGCCGCTTTGACCTTGTCGGTCACGTCGGTTGGTTCCTGCGCCCCGGCCATCGCGCCCAGCCACGCCACGACCCATCCCATCAAAATGACCGCATTTCGATTCATGACCTGCCCCTTTCAACTCTTCCAGCCAGACCCGCGACAACCGCAAGCAAGCCCGTCAGAATCAAGCATGATATTCCAAAGGCATCGCCGATCCAACCAAACAGCGGGGTGCGCTCATCCAACTGACAGTGGGCCAATGCGGTTCCGTCGACCATTTGCCGCTGACCATCCCGGCTGAAGGTGCTGACCACGCGACCGGCGGAATCGATGAATCCGCTCACGCCCCGATTGACTGCACGCACCATCGGCACGCGATTTTCCACACATCGAAAACGGGCAATCTGCTCGTGCTGATAGCCCTCGGCCGTGCCGGGATACCAACCGTCGTTGGTCAGGTTCACCAGCACGTCCACGCGCTTGCCCCCCCGGCCATAACACATCCGTCTGCAAACGTAGCTGACCACATCCTCGAAACAGATCGGCGCGGCGATCCGCCACGGTCGACCGTTATCGGGATCAGCCACCGTCAGCACCGCCAGCCGCTGCCCCGCAGTCAACGAATAATCGCTGTGGTACGGGGTGAGATACTTGATAAACATACGCTTGGCCCACGGCCAGTGCTCCACCCACGGCACGTACTCACCGAACGGTACGCGATGGATCTTGTCGTAGTAGCCGGCCAATTCGCCGTGAGTATCGAACAGAAATGCCGTGTTGTAGTTTTCATCGGGCTGAGGGACGACGCCCGGCCAACCCTTGATGGTAAACAACTGCCAATGCTCGTATCGGTGCCCCCCCACCAGCAGGAAAACGCCGTGGGTCTTCGCAAAGTCGCGCAGTTGCCGGCGTGTTTCGACAAACATCTGAGTGCGCTGCAAATCCTGTAGCAGGTGTTGGCCGAGGTCGGTCTCCGGATCGGGCGGATGGGATTGCAGTTGATCTTCGGCCACCCTCGCCGCACGCTGGGAAGCATCGTTCAAGCCCGCGGGAACCATGGTTTCCGGTGAGACGATCAGCGTGGGACCGCCGGCCAGGGCGTTTTCATGCAACTTCATGAAGTCTTGGAAGTCGGCTTGACGCTGCTCGATGTCCAAACTCATCTTGTTCGACTGGGTCACATCGGTCTGCACCACGGCGACTTTCAGGCCGCCTTTGAGCAGCGGTGTGGTGTTGATCCGCCACACGCCGTAGGCCAAGGTCGCACCCAATACGCCGGCCCAGCACAGCAGAGCCAGACGCAACGTTCGGCCCATCCGTTTGCCACCGCTGCCATCCCGCCGCACCAGCGGGTGAAGCATCAGGTCGATCAGCAACCCGCCGGACATCGCCACCACAAACGAGACCCCATAGGCGCCCGACAGATCGGCGATCTGGATCATCGTTGTCGGCTGACTGTGACCAAGCAGAAACCACGGAAATCCCGTCAGCGCGATGCCGCGCAGATACTCCAGGCCGACCCAGACCAGCGGCACGCCGAGCGTGGCCGGAATCGGCAGACGGCGGAGGATGACTCCCGCCAACCCCACGAACAGCGGCAGGTAGAGCCCCAGGTAGGCACTGACGGCGAAATAACCCGCCCCGGTCACTTGATACAACCAGCGCACCATCACCACCCACCAGAGAAAACCGGCCAGGTAAACCAGCGCGAACAGTCGGCGTGATGGTTTGCCGCGCACCGCCAGCAATCCCAAAGGCGTCAGTGCGATATACGCCAGCGGCCAGAAGTTAATGTTGGGATAGACCAGCGCGGACAACAGAGCCCATGTCACCAGCAGTGCCGCTTGAGCAGGGAATGAAGCGATCTGAACGCGCAGGTGATGAGCGGTCGGCGTCACGGTGTCATGGTAACATGATCGACTCAACAAGGAGAACCCGCCATGCCCCCGTCATCGCCGTTGACCGTCCGCGATTTTCAGCAGCACATCCGCGATCGCTACTACGCCACCGACTCGGCCCGGGGCACCGCCGGCACGTTCATGTGGTTCATCGAGGAAGTCGGCGAACTGGCCACCGCCCTGCACGGGGATAATCGCGAAAATATTGAGGAGGAGTTCGCCGACGTCATCGCCTGGCTGTGCACGCTGGCCAATGTCAACGCAGTGGACCTGGAATCGGCGCTGATGAAAAAGTACCTGACGGGCGACGGCCCCGAGGGACACAAGTGAACCAAAGAACCAAGGGGCTGAGGGATTGAAGGACGGAGGGACAAAGTGACGAAGGATGCCGTTCATTGAGTCCGCTTGCGGCTTAGCATCGCCAGACCCCCGATTCCCATCAACACCAGCGAAGCCGGCTCGGGAACTTCCGTGGCAGCGCCCTCGCTGATGCGCAGGTTGGAAAAGACGGCTTCGCCCGTGCCGCCTCCCAGCCAACCCGTTGGGCTTTCGCTGCGCAGGAAGAAGGCAACGAGCAGGTCGCCGCCTGCCCATTCGTCCTGGATGGCGTTAAAGGTCGTGGTGGCGGTTGCATTGGCCGCTCCGGGCGTCTGCGATGCACCCACAGTAATGTCGCCGCTGGTCGCATCGTAAGAGACGAACAGACTTCCACTGAGACTGGAATCCAACGTGGTTTCCTGCTCCGGCTTATCCACATCGCCGACGCGCGCTGCGCCGGCGAACTTACCGGCCGCCACGCCGTTCACCGTTCCCAACGCGATCCCCGCCGAATTGGCGCCCGCCGCATCCTCACCGATACCCAATCCCAGCGCAAGCAAACCTATTGGGGAGCCGGAAAAAGTCAGGGTGTAATCGATCCCAAGCGCGAAGTCCGATGCGGGATCGAAGGAATAGCCCGAAGTGGCGGTAGCCGGCGTCAAACCGTCCACACTCTGGTAGGCGATGTCCGTCATGTCGGCAATGGCGCCGTTCCCGGCCGTTAACGTAGCTTGCGTGGATATGACTGAGCCGGTGAAATCCGCGTCGAACGGATCGGTAATCTGAGTCCATTCGGTGAAGTCGGTGATCTGGGCCAACGCTGCGCCGGAAAAGACATACAGCAAAGTGACGGCAAACGATAGTGTCCGTCCTCTCAAGCTCATCCCGTTCTCCTTGATACGTGTGGGGGCTGTCTCTTCGATGACACTTCCCACCGCATCCCCGCAACGCAGCACCATTATACCCCAGCCATGACGCTGGGCCATTTTGATAGCGTCGACCGTGATATTCAGACAGAAGGGTGCATTATGAAAACCCCAGTTCGGCGCAGAGTTGGCGCTCGGCTTCCTGCCAGTTCCAGTGATCGCGGCCGGGGATGTACCCGCTCTGCTCATAAACCCGGTAAGCGCGTTCGGCGATCATCTGGTGAGTGAGCACCGGGGCGGCGCCCGATTTTTTCCGGGAGGGCTTGCCGGCGGTCCTGGCTTTCTTCGACGTCTTTTTCGACATCTTCTTCTTGCCGGCCGATTTGGTGGTCGATTTCTTCTTCGTCACCTTTTTGGCGGTCTTCGCGGCCTTGCTCCTGGTGGCTTTCTTGGTGGTTTTTTTCTTGGCCATAACGGCACTCCGCAGCCCGCGGCTGCTGACAACGTGGAAACGCGATCGGCTGACGCACCGATCGCCCGATCGCTACCGATACCCGATCATCGCGGCATGACACCCACCGGCGCGGTGCCGCATCCCCGCTGGCCACGCCGACCCGGTCCCCGATCAATACCCCCGGGGACTTTACTCCTCCGCCTCGTCCTCTTCGCTGTCCTGACGAAAACGCTTCAAGTGGTTGTTGTACCACAATCCTCCGAACAGCAACAAGCCCCCCAACGGTGCGGCCAGAATCAGCATGATCAGCCACTTGGTGGTATCCGTTCCGCCCTTCATCACCCCTGCCAACACCAGAATGGACCAGATCACCGGCACCATCAGCAGGATGCCCATCGCAATGCACAACTGGGCCGACACAAAATGAAATCCGGTGGGCTGTGTGGGTTTGCGCATGCCGGAGGCGCCTCGGCGACGCGGAACGGGTGCGGTCGCAACCGAATCGTCTTCCTCAAACGGGCCGGCGCTCATGGCCGGCGCATCATCGTGAAATGCGGTCGCCTGGCCCGGAGAATCCGGCTCGGAAGATTCGTCTTCCGTATCGGATTCGTCGTGAATGCCGTCGGCCATGTTGGCCAACATATCGGCGGCATCGTCGTGAGCAGGGCGTTGGGATTCGTCCATGGCGGTCTGATCCTCGGCGAGAGCGTCATTGTAACGCCTGGCTGCACTCCTGAAAACAGGGGCGTCTCACGTTACCGGAACTCCGATAATTTCCTTGTTGCCGTAACGAAAGTTCGACGACATTCAGGTCGATAATAAGGCCAGCAGCCGCCCATATCCGGGGCAGGTCAAATATTTCAGGAGAGCGCCATGGTTCACCATCTGGATGACGGTTCGATTGAGTTTGCCTACTTCCGACCGGGCGCCCGGTGCGTTCACCTGGCAGGCGACTTCAATCAGTGGGCGGCCGAGCAACATGCCATGACACGCGACGAGCAGGGTTGGTGGCGGGTTCGCATGGCCCTGCCAGCCGGCGAGTACCGATTCAAGTACATCGTTGACGGAAAGATCTGGGAAGCCGACTTCGCGGCGTTCGGCGTGGAAATGTGCCCCACCGGCGGGTGGAACAGCGTGCTGTGGGTCGAACCGCGCAACGCCGAGGTCGCCCGCAGTCTCGCAGCGTAAACGCTTCTCCCTGAAGCTTCATATTGTGATCCGATTCAAGCCGCGGCTTCGGCATCCGCGGCTTCTTTATTCGGCACCGAATCGTCCGCCGCGTGACCAAGAATGGTTAGCTCGATGTGACGTCCGCGTGTTTTTTCCGCTTCGGCCAGGCGCTTCGACGCCGCCACATCACGGTGACGCCATTCCAGCATCGCCCGGATTGTTGCCCACATTCCCGCAACACCACTGAACGTGTGATCCACCGCGCTCGGTTCATAGCCGCAGTGCACCATGCAGTCGGCACAGGCCGGATTGCCCGACGCCCGGCCGTACCGCTCCCAGTCGGTAGCCTCGATCAGTTCCCGGTAGGAATCGGCGTAACCGTCCTGCAACAGGTAGCAGGGCTTCTGCCAGCCGAAAATGTTGTATGTGGGATTGCCCCAGGGGGTGCACTCGAAGTCAGCCAACCCCATCAGGAAGCGAAGAAAGAGCGGGCTCTGGTTGAAGTTCCAGCGTTTGCGGCGATTCGACAAGATCGTCGAGAACAGTTCATGGGTGCGCCGTCGTTGCAGAAAACTGTTCTGATCCGGGGCCTTGGAATACGAGTAACCCGGGCTGAGCATCATGCCCTCAACGCCCAGGTCGGACATCTCATCGAAGAACTGCCGCACCTCGGCGGGATTGGCGCCCTCGAAGAGCGTGGTGTTGGTGGTGACGCGGAAGCCGCGCTGCAGGGCAAGTTTGATCGCCGACACGGCCTTGGTGTATGTCCCCTCGCGACAGACGGCGAAATCGTGGTTCTGCTCCGTGCCGTCCATGTGGACGGAGAAGGTCAGGAACTTGCTTGGGGCGAAACGGTCGAGGTGTTCGGCCAGCAGCAGCGCGTTGGTGCACAGATACACGTATTTTTTTCGCTCGACCAACCCACGGACAATTTCGTCAATCCGCGGATGCATCAGCGGCTCACCGCCGGGGATGGAAACAACGGGCGCGCCGCATTCCTCAGCGGCATCCAAGCACTGCTGCGGGGTGAGTTGACGCTTGAGGATGTGAGCGGGGTACTGAATTTTGCCGCACCCGGCACAAGCCAGGTTGCAACGGAACAACGGCTCAAGCATCAGCACCAGCGGATAGTGCTTGCGGCGGCGCAGCTTCTGACCAATCACGTAGCTGGCCACGGTCCACATCTGAGATACGGGAACACCCATGCGGGATGGCTCCTGTGAGGGGCGTGTCCGGTCTGTCAGTCGGCCACCCCGGCCGATCCGGTCCTCAGCAGATTTTCATAACACCATGCTGGCAACCGGCGGCGATTCAAAACGTAAAACCTTATAATGCCAAGTCCTGCAGGGCAAGCAAAATATGCAACAACCCCAATCCTACAACCTCGCCGATTATTCCGATGAGCGGCTGATCGAGCGTTATCAACAGGGCGACGGGGACGTGCTGATATTGCTTATCCAACGCTATCGGCAGGAGTTATTTCACTTTCTGGTGCGATTCCTCTCCAACCGCGCCGCCGCGGAGGATGTGTTTCAGGAAACGTTCCTTCAGGTGCATCACTCGGCGGAAAGTTTTGATATCTCCCGCCGGTTCAAGCCCTGGCTGTTCACGATCGCGGCCAACAAGGCAAGGGACCACCTGCGTCGCAAGACCAGGCGTCCGACCGTTCCGCTTGATGCGCAAGTGGGCGATGAAGCGGGCAGCAGCTTCGTGGACCTGATGCAGGCGGAACTGCCCATGCCGGGCGATCGGATGGACCGGGCGGAACTGGCCCAGCGCGTGCGCGACGCGGTGGAGACATTACCGGCCCACCTACGCGAAATTCTACTGCTATCTTACTTTCAGGGCTTTTCTTACAACGAGATCGCCGAAACACTGCAAATTCCGCTGGGCACAGTGAAAAGCCGCCTCCATTCGGCCGTCGCCGCCTTCGCGAAAAAGTGGAAATCCGTGAACCCGGAGGACCGGCCGTCGTAATACCCGGTGAAGGCCCGCTCACGGAGGGCACGTCAGGGTCCGGATAAGTACCGATGAACGATCAAAAGCATCCACAATCCGATCTGCTGTGCCCCGATGACCGCGCCGTATTGGATGCGCTGCTGGAGTGCGATTTCAATCCAGACGGCGTCGCGGCAGAGCACGCCGATCGCGCAAGGCGTATCGCCCAACTGTGCGGCCTGCTGGAGCATTTGCCTGCCGCCGATCCCCCGGAAGACCTGGCCGACCGCACGCTGGCTCACATCGAGCGAGCCCGCCAACAAGAGCGGTTCACGCAGCAGATCCAAAGCTTGAGTGCATCCGGGGAACCGGGCTGGCGGTGGCGCGAAGTCGTGGCCGTGGCGGCGATGCTGCTGATCGGCGTCAGTTTACTGCTGCCCATGCTCAAGCAATCCCACCAGGCGGCCGAGCAGTACCGGTGCCGCAACAACCTCGCCGCCGCAGGCACGGCATTCGGTTCCTACGCCAACGACAACCGCAGTCAACTGCCCGCACTGCGCACCCATGCCGGACAGGCCTGGTGGCACGTCAACCAGTTCAATGACGATGGCACGCCGCGCTCCAATTCCGCTCACGTGTTTCTGCTGATCCGCAGCGGGTACGCCAAGCCCGAGGCGCTGCACTGCCCGTCGAATTCGAAGATACTCCGCCTGACCGCCGACCTGCGCGACTTTCCCGACTACGACCACATCAGCTACAGCTACCAGAACATGTTCACCGAACGGCGTCCGACCCTGCACGGCCCGACGATCGCCGTACTGACCGACAAGAATCCGTTGTTCCAGCCGGGCACTTACCGCCGCGACCTGCCGGCCACCAAGCTCTCGGACAACCATGCCGATCTCGGCGGCCAGAACGTGCTGCTGACCAACAGGCAGGTGATCTGGAATCCTTCGCCGGTTCTCAGCAACGGCGACAACCTCTGGCAGATTCGAGGCCGGACCGACTACGAAGGCAACGAAACCCCGGCCGAGTGGTTCGATAGTTTCCTGGTCCCGTAAACGTTTCATTCTTTCCGTCGTCTCTCCTTTCGTTAACGCGGCCGCAAAATCGGCCGCGCTTTTTTGTCGGCACCGGACTTAGCGGATATGATACCCACCAAGGAGTTTTAACATGACTGAAAAACAAGTTGACGTGATCGTTCTGATGGGCTCGGACAGCGACTGGTCGGCGATGCAGAAGTGCCACGCGCTGCTGAACGAGTTGGGCATTGAGCACGAGGTACAGGTGGCTTCGGCTCACCGCACGCCGGACCGCGTGCAGCAGATTGTCGCCGAAGCGCCGCAACGGGGCGTGAAGCTGTTTATTTGCGCCGCGGGAATGGCGGCCCACCTGAGCGGCGTGGTGGCCGCCCACACCGCCCTGCCGGTGATCGGCGTGCCCATGGCCGGGGGCATGATGGACGGCCTGGACGCCCTGCTCTCGACGGTGCAGATGCCGCCGGGCGTCCCCGTGGCCACCGTGGGCGCCGGCTCGGCCGGGGCGAAGAACGCCGCCGTCCTGGCCGCGCGCATTCTCGCATTGAGCAATGAAAAATTGGCCAAACGCCTGGCCGCATGGATCGCCGAGCAGGCCGAGGTGGTCAATAAGAAAAACGCGAAGTTGCAGGAAGAATTGTGAGCGGATTTCTAATTTATGATTTGTGATTCCTGATGACGAATTCTGCGATTGAACGCAAAAGCCGGAAACCCGAAATCAGAAATCATCAATGGCCCTGCTCATCGACGCTTACAACGTCCTGCACTGCACACACATCCTGCCTGCGCCGTATGCGATGATGAATGTCGAACGGCTGTGCGATCTGCTGGCTGACAGCCGGTGGTCGTGCAGTCGCATTGCCGTGGTGTGCGACGGCGCGCCGCCGTCGATGGGCGCAACACTGCACGGCGAGGTGGACCTGGTCTACGCCGGTGGTGGCAAAGATGCCGATTCGTGGATCGAACGATTCATCGCAAGGACGACCGCCCCGCGGGATTTGATGGTGGTCAGCAACGACAACCGGATCATTCGTGCGGCTCGAAGGCGACGCTGTCGCACAATGGATAGCGAATCGTTCCTGCGTCAACTGATCCGAAAGCCCCAGACACCCCGGCCCGACAAGCCCGCCTCCGCCGGCCCCGAGGAAACCCGGCAATGGATGCACAAGTTCGGTTACGACGTGCCGCCGGACCAGCCCGATCATCCCCCCACGGCATCTCCACCTGCCCTGGACCGCCCCGAAGACGGCGCCGACTACTGGCTGAAGGAATTCGGTTTTGAAGCAGAAGATGAGTCGCCCGGTTAACCGGCGGGTTGGCGCGACCAAGTCATCTTCGAGGCCCTGGGATTCAGCGGCGCGTTGAGTTAAATCCAATGCCGCGGGTCCGACTTGAAACCCCCACGACAATGGCTATAGTACACGGCAATAATTTATCATCCCGATGCCGGATCGGGCTGTGGCGGCCCTGAAATACCCGGCATCCTCACCACCAGTTTGCCTGGAAAGAGCAACGGCTTTGCCTGAACATGCAAAGAAAGGACCAATCCCCGCCATGACCAACCACGCCAAACTCAAGCAATGGGTCGACGAGGTCGCGGCCATGTGCCGGCCCGATGACATCCACTGGTGCGACGGCTCCCAGGAAGAATACGACCGCCTGATGCAGGAAATGGTCGCCAGCGGCATGGCCGTCAAACTGAACGAAGGCAAACGGCCGAACTGCTTTGCGTTCAATTCCGACCCCTCCGATGTGGCGCGCGTCGAAAGCCGCACCTACATCGCCTCGGTTAAACAGGAAGACGCCGGCCCGACCAACAACTGGATCGACCCGGTCGAACTGAAGAAAACGATGACCGAACTCTACACCGGCTGCATGAAGGGCCGGACCATGTACGTCATCCCCTTCTCCATGGGACCGATCGGCTCGGACATCGCCAAGATCGGCGTTGAAATCACCGACTCCCCGTACGTGGTGGTCAACATGGACATCATGGCCCGCGTCGGCGCCAAGGTGCTCGACGTGCTCGGCGACGATGGCGAGTTCATCCCTTGTCTGCACTCCATCGGCGCTCCGCTGGAAGAAGGCCAGCAGGACGTGCCCTGGCCCTGTGCCCCGGTTGAACAAAAGTACATCGCCCACTTCCCCGAAGAAAACCTGATCTGGTCCTACGGCTCCGGCTACGGGGGCAACGCCCTGCTCGGCAAGAAGTGCCTGGCGTTGCGCATCGCGTCGGCCATGGCCAAGCGCGAGGGCTGGATGGCTGAGCACATGCTCATCCTGCGTTTCATCAACCCCGAAGGCAAGCAGTACCACATCGCCGCCGCGTTCCCCTCGGCCTGCGGCAAGACCAACCTGGCCATGCTGCAATCCACCGTGCCGGGTTGGAAGGTCGAAACCATCGGCGACGACATCGCCTGGATGAAGGTCGGCGACGACGGCCGCCTCTACGCCATCAACCCCGAAGCCGGCTTCTTCGGCGTCGCCCCGGGAACCTCCGAAGCCTCCAACCCCATGGCGCTGGCTTCCCTCAAGGAAAACGCCATCTTCACCAACGTCGTTGTCACCAAAGACAAGGATGTCTGGTGGGAAGACATGGGCGTCCCATGCGAAGGCGGCACGGACTGGAAGGGCAACGCCTGGACCCCGGACTCCGGCGAAAAAGGCGCCCATCCCAACAGCCGCTTCACCGCCCCGGCCGCCCAGTGCCCGGTGATCTGCAAGGACTGGGAAGACCCCGCAGGCGTCCCGATCGACATTTTCGTCTTCGGCGGCAAGCGGACGACCACCGTCCCGCTGGTCCACGAATCCTTCAACTTCAACCACGGCGTGTTCATGGGCGCCACCGCCTCCTCCGAGCCGACCGCTGCGGCCCTGGACCTGGGCAATGTCAAACTGCGTTTCGACCCGTTCGCCATGACCCCGTTCATGGGTTACCACGGCGGTGACTACATGCAGCATTGGTTCGATATGGGCAAAAAACTCGGCGACAAGGCCCCGCGCATCTTCTACGTCAACTGGTTCCGCAAGACCGACGATGGCGAATGGCTGTGGCCGGGATTCGGTGAAAACAGCCGCGTCCTCAAGTGGATGTGCGACCGTGTCGAAGGCAAGGTCGATGCCAACGAAACGCCGATCGGCCTGATGCCGAAGAAGGAAGACTTCTCCTTAGAAGGCCTCGACCTGCCCGACGAAACGTGGCAAACGTTGATGAAGGTCGATACCGAAGCGTACAAGGCCACGCTGGCCGACGCCGAGGAATACCTGGCCAAGTTCGGCGACAAACTGCCCGCAGACATCAAAGAAGAACTGGCCAATCTGAAGAAGCGCCTGGGCGCGTAAGATGCTGCAATGAGGTGAATCACAAACCCGCCGCAAGGCGGGTTTTTTATTACGGGGTAGTTTGTTCAATGGTCACGCGCAGGGCTTCGACCCGGGGATGATCGGCCATCAGCATTTCCGCGGTTTTCAGCCAGTGCTGTGCTGCGGAGAGGTCCGCCGCGCGATGCAGGCACAATCCCACCTCCGCCGCAGCCACCGCCGACGGCCTGCGATCATAAACACGCTTCCAGACTTCCGCCGCCTGCTCCGGTTGGGAGAGCATCAGGTAAGCCGCGGCCATTTCCTTGGCCACCTCCGCCGTGGTTTGCAGTGAATCGTCCAGCATGCGCAGTGTATCCAGCGCCACGCCCGGCTGATTGGCGCGGCGCTGCAATGCCGCCTTGCGCAGAACGTACGTGCGATAATGCGGCTGTTCCGGCTTGCAGAGATAAATCGCCTTCTCGATATGATCTAACGCCGCATTGACGTGTCCCTGTTTGGCGCTGGCCTCCGCCATCAATGCATAGGCCTGATGGAGGTTGGGTGACAGTTGCAATGCACGCAGTGCATGCTTTTGGACCTCGACCGGACGATTGATTTTCAAGTACACATTCGACAAAGCCAGCGGGTATTGTGGTGCAACAGGATTAAGACTTTCCGCCTGCCGGTAATAGCCGATCGCCTCGTCATGGAATCCCTTGCGCACGGCCAGCGATGCGGCGAACCACAGTACCTTCTCCTGGTCGGCATTCTGCTCCAGCGACTGCCGAGCTTCCACGAGGGCTTCGTCCTCGCGTCCTTGTGCGTACAACACCTGCGCCAGCATCGATCGGCCCTGCGGGTCC
>JANQHK010000013.1 GCA_028282685.1 Phycisphaeraceae bacterium | reverse complement strand
TGCCGGTGAAGCCGGCAAGGGCTTCGCCGTCGTCGCCTCGGAGGTCAAGAGCCTGGCCAACCAGACCGCGAAGGCGACGGAAGAGATCGCGACCCAGATCCAGGACGTGCAGGACCAGACCAGCCATGCCGTCACCGGCATTGCCGACATCAACGCCAAGATCGAACGGATTCGGGAGATCTCGACCTCGGTGGCTGCCGCGATCGAGGAGCAGAATACGGCGGCCAACGAGATCAGCCGCAATACCCAGGAGGCTTCGGCTGGCACGCAGGAAGTGACGTCGTCGATCGCCGGCGTGAAGGAGGCTTCCGCTAAGACCGGTGCGGGCGCAGCCAACGTCCTGTCAGCGTCGGAAGGCTTGACCCGTCAGTCGGAACTGCTGGCGACGCAGGTTTCGCGCTTCGTGGAGCGCGTACGCGCCGCGTAGCTTGTTTGTGGATCTTGCGTTTGGTCAACCGGAATGGCGCCCGCGGCGAGCGAGCGCCCGGGCGGTGTAAAGGTAAACCCATGAGAGCGTGATCCCGATCCGCTCCTCCTCGTCCAACGTCAGCGCGGCGGTCACGGAGGTGCGGGCGGGCGTTGAGACATGGCGGGCCATGGACGCCGCGCGCTTCAGCGTGCCGCCGCTCTTGAGGTCGTGCCGCCCGGCGGATCGCTGAGGTGATCCATATCAGGCGAAATCGTTGGTTATTCCTACAATGGCCATTGAGTCATCGTCGTTGTCGAAATGGGTGCCGTCAGCAATCTCAATCGGTGTAAATCCGCCGTTTGTTGGAATCACGGCTGAGCCATCATCAACGGCATTAAGCAAATCAATGATGCTGTCACCGATACCAGGAATGTCGTTGTCGACCGCGATCTTGATGAGCGCCGCTGCGCCGACCAGTGCCGCGCCGCTTATGCCAGGAATGCCGATTTCCGCCGCGCGGGCGTCGTAAAAAGCTGCGGAATCAACAAAATAATTGAGGCCATCAGCATCTTGCTCCGATAGTGGAATAATGCTCTCGTAAACTGCTGTCAGCTTTTCCTGCAGCGAATCTCCTATAATGATCGAATCGAACGTCGTTCGGGCGGCCGAATTACCTTGATAAAGGGCATTTAACGTATTGATGTAAATGTTCTCGTCGTTGAATTCAATACCCGCTCCTGCACCGAAATTGGTCGTATTGTTCGAATTGAACAAGTATTCATATCCGCTGCGGCTCGGCACACCGAAGCCCATGTAAACATAAGCGGCCGTGAGACCCTTCGCTTGCGATTCGTTTTGGGTCGAGGCGTGAAACAGCACTGAGAGATCAAACCCGCCATCGCCGCTGGCCAAAGGCAGATCGGATGCGCTCACCATGCCATCCGAGAAGGCGAAGTCTTCGACGTTTCTCACCTGGTCGGCCCCGTCGGATCCGTCCGTCCGCGTGTCGATCACGGTGAACGTGCTGTTCGCGGCGTCCCAGGTGATTGAATAGTCGGCACGGGCCCCGGAGAACACTGCCGTGTCGGTTCCCGTTCCTCCGTCGATGACGTCGTCCCCGGCCCCGCCGGTCAGCCTATCGTCGCCGGCCAGTCCGTAGAGCTGGTTGGCGACGTCACTGCCGGTCAGTGTGTCGTTGCCGCTACCGCCAACCCCATTCTCGATCCACGTGTCGTACGCGATCGAGATGTTGTAGGCCATCATATTGCTGCTGGAATAGGATCCCGGCGCGAGATTGATGGTGCATGAGTAGCTCCAACCCGAAAGATCAAGCGTATCGGTTCCGCCGGAGTCGTAGATGCACAACACCGGGTGGCG
>JANQHK010000007.1 GCA_028282685.1 Phycisphaeraceae bacterium | reverse complement strand
CACTACGGATTCCTCGGCGACAGCGTGATCGGCGAATGGGTCAATCTCGGCGCCGGAACGACTACCAGCAATCTGAAGAACACGTATGGCGAGATCGCGTTCCAGTCCCCAACCGATCCCGAGCCGCTATCCACCGGCTGCAACTTTCTGGGCGCGATTGTGGGCGATCATGTCAAAACGGCGATCGGCTCGCGCCTGCTCGGCGGCACGTACCTGGGCACCGGTGCGATGAGCGCGGTCTCCGGTTTCACGCCAAAAATCGTTCCGCCGTTCACCTTCCTGACCGATTCGAGCGAGTCACGTTATCAATGGGACAAGTTCCGCGAGGTGGCCGAACGGATGATGGAGCGCCGCGACTGCACCCTGACCGATGCCCAAGCACATTGCTTGGCCGAGTTGCACGCCTCGACGAACACCCGATGAGCTTGCGACGGCCGGGTGTCGCGCTCGACCCAACCCGGCGGCCCGTCAATCCATTTCGATCAGAACCTTGATGTGGTCCGGATCCGCGGCCAATGGCAGGGCTTTGGGGGCATCGGTGAATTTCACCCGCTTCGTGATCAGCGAGATGACATCGACTTCGTCCGTGGCAATCGCGGTCAGGCCATCGGCCATCGACCCGCAGCGGCTGCCGATCAGTTCGATTTCGTTGATGGTCAGCGGCGACAGGTCCACACCGCTCTGATCCGCCACGGTGGTTTTCAGAATGATCTTGCCGCGCGGACGCACCATCGCCATCGCGGCCTTCAGCCCTTCGGCGCTGCCGGTGCAATCAACGACGACGTCCTGGTCGGCCCGGGCGGTGATGTCCGATGTCAGTCGGTGCTTGATCGCCCATTTTTCGCACAGCGCCAATTTGCGCTCGTGCTTTCCGATCACGCGGACGGAGGCGTTGAGCTTGGCCATGACTTGCGCCACCAGCAGCCCCAGCCGCCCGTCGCCCAGCACGGTGATGTAGGGCGTACCCTCGACGTGCAGTTGCTTGCGCGCCTGCAACGCCGCGGCGACCGGCTCGGTGAACACCGCCCGGTCGTCATCCACGTGATCCGGCACTTCGATCAGGTTCACCGCCGGCAGGGTGAATCGCTCGGCGAAGCAGCCATCGTGTCCGTCGATGCCCAGCACGGTGCGCCGGCGGCAATGGGTGCTCAAACCGCCGGCGCACATGTCGCACTTGCCGCAGACGCAGTTGATCCCACCGACCACGCGCTGGCCGACCAGCTTGCGGTAACGTGGCGGGCAGTCGTCGGCCAGCGCTTCCACGACACCGACAAACTCGTGCCCGAGCACACCGCGGTAGTTCATGTACCCTTTGCAAATTTCCAAGTCGGTGGAGCAGACGCCGACAAGCGTGGGGCGGATCAGCGCTTCACCACCGCGGGGGGACGGATCGTCGTACTGGGGGTCGATTCGGGGGGCTTGGCCGTCGTAGATCAATGCTCGCACAATCTATCCTCAAGAAAAAGAACCACAAAGACACAAAGAGATGCTTTTTTGACAGGATGAACAGGATGGTTCCTATCTTTTTTCTGTTTGATCCCGTACTTCCGGCCTGATCTTTTTCCACGCCTTTGTGCCTTTGTGGTTTACATTAAATTTCCTCTTCCAGACCGCGCGGTTCCTGCTCGATCGTTCTCTCGTAGTCCTCCCAGAATTTCATGCGTTGCCACAGGGAAGGCGGCCCCTCGTACTCCACGTACCGGAACGGCTGCGCATCGTCAAAAAGATTATTGCGGTCTTTTGCCCAATCCAGCCAGATGCTGCCGAACGCGGAAAACTCCTGCCCGGTAATCGATTGCAGGGACTTGTTGGCTTCAATCACCACGCCGTAGTCGTCGTCGTTCAGCGCACCGACCAGGGCGTCGAACACCTTGCGTCGGGGATATTGTCCCAGGGCGCACGCCGAGGCAAGACGCACGTCCCCGCTGGTGTCTTTGCTGAGCACATCGACCAGCGGATCGATGGCGTCGGAGTGATGAATCCGTTGCAGCGACTTGGCTGCTTCCCATCGGACAAGGCGTGCTTCGTCCTTCAGGTAGATCAGAATCAGCGGCACATCTTCCACGGTGCCGTGCTTGCCCAGGGCCGCCACGCATGCGGCGCGGACCGTCGGATCGCCATCGCTGACCAGCAGACGGTACGTGCGCAGGTAGGGCGATTCCCCGCCGAACGGCGCGTTGGAAAGAAGCGTCACCGAATCGCGGCGCAGGTCGGCATCGTAGGGATTGAAGGCCCGGCTGGCTGCTTCCCGGGGCGAGGGGGGCATCAGGTCGTCAAACAATCCGCCCAGGCCCGAGTATTGACCACGGCTGTTGCATCCGATGCCGGCGGTGAGCGCCGCCGACAGGATCATACACGACAGGGCGGCTCGCTTGGATAGGGGCGATGGCATGGTTCGGCTCCGTCCGCAGACTGATCTTGTTCGCCGCATTGTAATCCAATCTTCATGCAACCGCAGCCGGGGCGACGGTTTTACGCCGCCGCGCCTCTTGCGTATCTTCATCGGCATGGAACCCGTGGTCTACCTCAATGGAGAGTACCTGCCCCTCACGCAAGCCGCGATTTCCCCGCTGGATCGCGGTTTTCTCTTCGCCGACGGCGTGTACGAGGTGGTCCGCTGCTACGGCGGCAGACCCCTGGCGATGCAGGCCCACCTGGATCGATTGGACTATTCCCTGCAGCGCATTCGCCTGGCTCTGCCCGCCAATGCGCCATTGCTCGATGAGGTGACCGGTGAATTGCTGGCCCGGAACGATCTTTCTGATGCCTCAGTCTACTGGCAAATCACGCGGGGCGCGGCCTGCCCGCGCGATCACACGTTCCCTCAGCCGCCGGTCGAACCGACGATCTTCGCCATGACCGATGCCAAGCCGCCGCTGGATTGCACCGGACCGGTGCGGGCCATGACCGCCATCACTCAGCCCGACGATCGTTGGAAACACTGTGCCATCAAGTCGGTCGCACTGCTGCCCAACGTCTTGGCGCGGCAAACGGCCGGTGACGCCGTCTGTGACGAAGCCATCCTGCTGCGCGGCGACATCGTTACCGAAGGCACTGCTCGGTCTATTTTTATCGTCAAAGATGGAAAGCTGCTGACGCATCCGCTCGATGGAACCCTGCTTGGTTCGATCACGCGCCGGATCACAATCGACCTGGCTGCGGAGTTGCATATCCCTGTCGACGAGTCGCGCTTCACGCGGAGCCAACTCATGCAAGCCGATGAGGTGATCACCGTCGGCACGACCACGGAAATCGCCGCGATCACGCACGTCAATCAACAGCCCATTGCCACCGGCCAGCCGGGCGCGATAGCCGAGCAACTCTGGCAGGCCTTTCGCAAACATGCCATCAACGCGTGCGGCCTTTGAACCGCTCAGCCGTCCGCCAGGCGAATATCTCGGCAGGCGATATCGTGCTCTTCCAGATAAGCGCCGAGCATCTTGATATAGCTGTCGGTGAGCAGGGGGGTGTCGCCCAAGCCAAGCTGCCGGCGCACGGCCATCACAGTCGGCTCGTCCGGACCTTCGATTTCAATGAAACGGCCGAGGTACGGAATCTGGTCCAGTTCGATCCAGCACCCGCCCAGCTTCCAGCGGTCCCGGCGTTTCTCGTAGCGGATCGTCATGCGGTAGCCGAATTGATCAAACAGTTCCATGACCGGCTCGGAGTCGTCTGCGGTAAACTCAATCTCGTGGCGCATCTTGACGTCGCCGGGCCGGCGCGGCCCCTTGTGTGTCACCCAGATCGTGGGCTGCTTATAGCCATCAATATCGCGGCGGGTACGTTTGCG
>JANQHK010000006.1 GCA_028282685.1 Phycisphaeraceae bacterium | reverse complement strand
CCGTGGCGATTCTGCGTGATTACCGTCGCCTGCTGGATTTTTACAACGTGTCGTTGGTCCGCGCGGTGGCCACCAGCGCCGTGCGTGAAGCGGTCAATTCCGATGCCTTCCTCGATCGCGTGCTGATCGCGGCGGGGCTGGACATCGAGGTGATCGACACCAGCGAAGAAAGCCGGTTGAACGTGCAGGCGGTCAAGCAGGCCGCCGGCAAGGTGCTGGGGCCGAAGAGCCCGGTGACGCTCATCGCCGAAGTCGGCGGCGGCAGCACGCGGCTGACCATTCTCGAACGCGGGGAAATCGCCGTCAGCCAGTCGTTGAATCTCGGCGCGATCCGCATGACCGAAGCCCTGGGCATTACCGACGAGGCGCCCGCCCGATCGGCCGACATTCTCGCCCACCACATCGACAACGTGGTCTCGGCGATGCAGCCGTCCCTGCCCCTGGCGAAGATCAAGAACCTGATCGCCGTCGGCGGTGATGCGCGCTTCGCCGCGGCGCAGGTCGGTAAGGCCGCCAAGCAGGCCGGACTCACCGCCGTCGGCCCCGATGCCCTGGCCAAGCTGGTCCGGCGATGCATCCAGTGCACGCCCGAAGCGCTGGTCAAGCAGCATCACATGCCGATGGCTGACGCGGAAACGCTCACGCCCGCACTGATGGTCTACCGGGCCTTGCTGAAGGAATCGGGCGCCGCGGAGATGCTGGTCAGCGAGGTCTCGATGCGGCACGGGCTGATCCAGGACCTGTCGCGCATCGTCACGGGCAAGGAAGACGATTCGATCTACCGCAACGTGTTGCACTCGGCCGAGGCCGTTGCGGAAAAATACAAGGTCAATCTCAAACACGCGCGCCACGTGGCGAAGCTGGCCGTGCGGTTGTTTGATGAACTGCAATCCGAGCACGGGCTGGATTCCCGCCATCGACTGCTGTTGCAGGTGGCGGCGCTGGTGCACGAGGCCGGGGGGTTCGTCTCCAGCCGCGCCCACCACAAGCACAGTTACTACCTGATATCCAACTCGGAAATTTTCGGCCTGACGCGCGAGGAAATCGAAGTCGTGGCGCAGGTGGCGCGCTACCACCGGCGCAGCGGACCCAAACCGTCCCACCTGCCCTTCCAGCGCATGTCGCGCGACAAACGCATCGAGATCACCAAGCTGGCGGCGATCCTGCGCGTCGCCGACGCCCTCGACCGCGCCCACCACCAGCAGATCAAGGACCTGCACCTCGAGCGCGAAGGCGACGAAATGATCATTTACATCCCCGGCGCATCGGACCTGACACTCGAGCGCCGAGCGCTGGCCGGCAAGGGCGACCTTTTCGCCGATATTTTCTGCCTGGAACTCCGTCTGGAGGAAACCCGCCTGCCGATGCGCGGCCCCGACCGGGCCGGGCTCGACGAACGCGGATGAACCGGATTACGACATGGCCAAGACCGAACTGAAAAACCCGAAACTCTACATCAACCGCGAGCTGAGTTGGCTGGAGTTCAACCAGCGCGTCCTCGAAGAAGGGCTCGACGAATCGCTGCCGTTGATGGAGCGGCTCAAATTCCTGGCGATCACCAGCAGCAACCTCGATGAGTTCTTCATGATCCGTGTCGGCGGGCTCAGCCAACTCCGCCGCGCCGGGGCGCGTAAAAAAGACATCGCCGGTCTCACCCCGACGCAACAACTGAAGCAGATCGCCGAGCGCGTGCACCGGATGATCGATGAACAAACGGTCGGCATTCATACCGTGCTCGGGGAATTGCGCGAACACGGATTGAGCGTGCTCGAACCGGACCAATGGAACGAGGACCATCGGCGATTCCTGCGCGCTTACTTTCTGGACGAGGTGATGCCGGTGCTCACGCCGCTGGCGGTGCAGGAACTGGACCCCAGTCCACTGATTCCGGCGTTGCAACTGAACATCGCCGCGGCGCTGCGCTCGGAAAAAAACGGGGAGTCCGAGCGGGTGGTCGTGATACCGGTTCCGGCGCGTTTCCGACGTTTCGTGACAATCCCCTCAGAGCAAGGGGTGGTGCTGGCGCGGCTGGAAGACGCCATCGCCGCCAACCTCGAACACATGTTCCCGCAATCGCCGGTGCGCGCCACGTGCCCGTTCCGGATCACGCGCGACGGGGACATGACGGTCGACTCCGACGAAACCGGCGATCTGCTCTCGGCAATCGAATCGGCGCTGATCGACCGCCGCCGCAGTTCGGTGATGCGTCTGGAAGTGCCCCGCCACGCCGACAAGGCGTTGTACAAGTTCCTGATCGACCGCTGGGAGCTCGACCGGACACAGGTGTACGCCATCGACGGCATGCTCAACGCCAAGTCGCTGTTCGAGCTGGCCGGTCGCCCCGATTTCGAGGAGTTGAAGATTGCGGACTGGCCGCCGCAGCCGCCGCGCGATCTGATCGGCTCGAAAGATTTGTTCGAGACGCTGCGCAGCCAGGACGTGATGCTCATCCATCCATACGAGAGTTTCGATCCGGTGGTGCACTTCGTCGAGCAGGCCGCGGACGATCCGGACGTGCTGGCGATCAAGCAGATTCTCTACCGCACCTCGGGCGATTCGCCGATCGTCAGCGCGCTGGAGCGCGCCGCCGAGAGCGGCAAGGAAGTGACGGTCCTGGTGGAGTTGAAAGCCCGGTTCGACGAAGCGCAGAACGTGCAGTGGGCCCGCCGTCTGGAAGACGCCGGCTGCCACGTGATCTACGGCATCGTCGGTTACAAGACCCACGCCAAGGCGCTGCTGGTGGTGCGGCGCGAATCGTCGCGCATCCGCCGCTACGCCCACCTGGCCACCGGAAACTACAACGACAAAACCGCCCTGATCTATTCCGACATCGGCCTGATGACCAGCGACTCCGATCTCACCGCCGACGTCGCCGCCTTCTTCAACCTGCTGACCGGCTACAGCGAAACGGTGGGCTGGTCGCAACTGACGATCGCCCCGACCGACCTGCGCACGCGCTTTGAAAACCTCATCGAGCGCGAGATCGAGATGGCCACGCCCGATCACCCCGGGCTGATCATGGCCAAAACCAACTCGCTGCAGGACCCGGGCATCTGTCGGGCGCTCTACCGGGCGTCGAAGGCGGGGGTGAATGTGATGTTGAACGTGCGCGGCATCTGCTGCCTGCGACCGGGCCTCAAACGCCACTCGCAGAACATCCGGGTCGTCTCCATCGTCGACCGCTACCTCGAACACGCCCGTATCTTCTACTTCGCCAACGGCGGCAACGAGGAAATCTATCTCTCCAGCGCCGACTGGATGACACGCAACATCGACAAACGCCTGGAAACGCTCTTCCCCGTCCGCGACAAGAAGCGCAAGCGCCGGCTGATCCACGTCCTCGAAACCTACTTCGCCGACAACGTCAAAGCCCACACACTGAACGCCGACGGTTCATGGACGCGCGTGCGGAATGACAAAGCCGCCATCCGCGCGCAAGAGCGGCTCTACAAGGAAGCGGTGGAAGCGGCGAAGTCCGGCTCCCCCGCCCCGGTGCGCTTCCAGCCGGTCACACGACCGAAAAAACGCTGAGTCCACAGCCCCCTCCCCGCGCATAAAAAACCGGGCCGGGTGCCCCACCTTCGCCCGAAGGGCAAGGTGGATGAGTTCAAGTTATGACGCTTCCCACTTTGCGGCAAGCCGAGAAAGTGGGGCACCCCAGCTTGCCCTGAGCACCCAATGTCAAGCACAGCCCGACCTATACATTGCGCATAAAAAACCGGGCCTCAGACGAGCAGGCGCTCGCCGTGGGCCCGGTTGGTTTGTTTCGAACTCAATCAGCCAATCCGGTCCGCTCAAAGGCGGAACAGGTAGGTGAACATGTCGTTGTCCGGATCGGAGAACAGCAGGTCGATCTGGTCGCCCCGCAGTTCCTCGTCCACGAAGCGGATGTCCTCCATGGTGCCCTGGAAGAACCAGCGCAGGTTGTCGTTTTCGCCCTCGTTACTGCGGGAGGCATCGGCGCCGATGACAAAGTCCTCGGTGTTGCCCGAGCCGTGGCGGGTCGCACCCATGCCGCCGCGGTAGTTGCGGTGGGCGACGCGGTCGCCGTTCACGTACAGGTTCATGCCGTAGCGTCCGTAGGTGAAGGCCACATCGTAAGCGACGTTGGACTGGATCTTCGGCGAGCGGATGGTGAACGACTTGACGGTCGACTGGAGACGGACGTAAATCCGTCGCTTCTTGATGAAGATCGTCATATGACCGCCGTCACCGTAGCCGCGCGCATCCTTGGAGATCAGTCCCTGCTTCTGCGAAGCATCGTCCGTGGCGAAGGTGAAGGCGATCGTGGCGTAGTTCTGCTTGAAGGCGTTTTCGTGCGCGACCACCAGGTAATCGTCCACGCCGTCAAACGTGTGGGTCGGCAAACCGACCACCGCATCGTCCACATCTTCGGGATTGGTGAAGTGGCTGGCGTCGACATCCATCGCGCCCGGCGCGGTGACCTGGGCGATGTTGCCGAAGACGCCGGTGGCCAGGCGGTTGACCACGAGCCGGCTGACCTTGAAGGCGTCCTCGGGGGTGGCGTCCTTGGTCGACGCCGCGAGGACGATCACGTTCCCGGCCACCTCGTGCGAGTTCACATCGGCCCAGCGGGAGAAGCGGCTGCAGCCGGCCCAGTTGGCCTCGAAGTAATCCATGTCCTCCAGCAGGTCGGCGTCGAGCGTCTGGTGGTTGGTGTAGGCATCGGACACGTTGCCGATCCACAGCGAAATGTCGCTGTCGTGCACGATCGCTTCAAGCAACGCCTTATCCAGAACCACCGTCTCGGAGAACTCGAAGAGGATGTAGTTGGTCTGGCCGATGTTGTCGACACGGTGCGTGCCGTTGCCGCCGGTTTCCGAGCCGTCGGTGACGCCCAGACCGTGGCTGTAGCTGCCGAGGTAGGCGGTATCGATGTTGCCGTCGGCATCGGCGGAGAAGGCGCTGGCGTTGACGAACAGGCCCTCGCCGTTGGTGAAGGTGAGGATGTTGCCGGCCGTGCCGCTGACAGGCGAGCTGCCGGTCAGATCCAGCGTGGCGGCGCCGCCGGCCGAACCGCCCAGATCACCGGCGATCGCCGTGTGCTCGTACAGCCAGGTCTCGCCCGGGGAAAGGATGTCGTCGTTGCCGTCATCGCTGCCGGAGATGAACGTCGGCGTGAAATCGTCGCTGGCGTCGCCGACGGTGCCGTTGTCGTCGATCAGGTTCACATCGTCGAAGTGGAAGGCGACGTTGCCGGTGTTGGTCACCCGGTACGTCCACGTGACTTGCTCGCCCGGCTCAATCTCGGGCGCATCCGCGGCCGAGTCGGCGTCGATGCCGTTGGTCAGTTTTTCCAGGTCGATGCCGGGCGTCGGCTGGAAGATGTCGACGATGTGGTCATCGGTCGCTTCGACATCCGGCAGGTCCTGCTCGGGATCAACCGGATCACCCGTCACCGTGGCGGTGTTGGTGATCGGAGCCACTTCGCTGTTGAGCACGATTTCGGTCACCGCGCCGGAACTGACGAAGTTGACCTTCATCATGCTCACGTTGACGGTGTCGACATCGATCTTCTGGAAGCTGTTGTCGGAGAGCGCAGCGATCAGGAATTCGTTGAGCAGGAAGCCCGAGCCGTCGAAGACCTGGATGTTGCTGCCCGCTTCGTTTCCATCGACATCGAGCACACTGACCGAAGCGATGCTCTGGGGGGTATCGAAGGTGAAGATGAGCGATCCACCGTGGGCATCGTCATCGGGATCGAGCTGGTCGCCGTCCTCGGAGATGATCAGGATGTTGCCCAGAGCGGTGTTGTTCTCGCCCGCGGCGCCCGCAGCTCCGCCGATGCCAACGCCCGGACCGCCGAAGTCGTTATGCGGCGTGCCGAGGTCGGTGTCGCCGCCGGTCGGATTCGACGAATCAAAGATCATGGCCGGGTGATTGACCTGATCGTTGCTGGTGACCGTCAGGCCGTAGGCGGCGTATTCATCGTCGATGATCGTCCCAGCCGCCAGGGTGTTGCCCACGCCGTCGGTATCGAAGTCGATCACGGTCTGCGGGCCGCTGGTCGGAACCGTGTACGACTGGGTGACGACCTTCGTTTCACCGGAGGCCAGATCGCCGACGACGATGGGCAAGGCGGAAATCACCGGGTCGTCGATCACCACGTTCTGCAAGTCGGCGTCGCCGGTGTTGGTCACGGTGAAGACGTACTCGATCGTTTCACCCGGAGCCGCGGTATCCGGTCCGGATTTCTCCAGGGCGATGCCGGTGCTGAAGAAGCCGAAGTCGAGCGTGGAGATCACGGCGCCGGAGATCAGCGTGGTCGCATCGGTAACGAACGGGCTGTTGCGCTGGCCGTCGCTGTCGACGGCATCGTCCGCGCCTTCGTCGCGGAGGGTCGGGTAGAGGCCTTCCAGTGCGTTGCCGGCGTTGAAGTTTGAGTCGGCGATGCGCGTCGCGTAAACGCCGGGCAGCAGATCATCGAACGAGTAAAGACCGTCGGCATTGGTGGTCGTGGTGGCGATCACCGCGCCGCCTTCGTCGAGCAGTTCGACGAGCACGCCTTCAATACCCAATTCACCGGAATCCTGGATTCCGTTGGTGTTGCTGTCGCGCCAGACCAGGTCGCCCAGCGAGGCGAACTGCACCACGCCGGCATCGATCGTCGTGTTGTTCTCACCGGAGGCGAGCGTGATCACGCCGCTGCGGCCGGTGGTCAGGTCGGCATCGGAATCCAGGGCATCGTCACTGCCGGCATCCTGCTGGGTGAATGCATCAAAACCGGTCGGCAGCGTGAACTCGACCACGTACTCCCGGCCCGGGGTCAGATCGGCGAAAGAGTAGAGACCGTCCACACCGGTGGTCGTGGCGGCGACGACATCATCGATCTGGCCGTCGTTGTCGGCATCGGTCAGCAGCGTGACGACGGCGTTTTCGACACCGGCCTCGCCATCGTCCTGGATGCCATCGTGGTCGACATCGTTCCACACGCGATCGCCCAGCGACGCGGCGGGGATTGAGCCGAGGAAGCCCTTGGCCCCGCCGCTGAAGTTGACCGTGAAGTCATCGACGAAATCGGACTGTTCGGAAGTCATCGTGACGCCGACGAATCCATCGGTGTAACGCGACGCCAGGGAACCGCCGGTGATTTCAAAAATGAACTCGTGCCGGTCGACGTCGCTGCCGGTGTCCAGCGGAGCGTAGCTGACGATTTCCCCGGTCAGCAGGGTCTGCAAACCGTCGGGGATGAAGTCGCCGTTCAGATCGGGATTGCCCTCGATGAACAGGTCGTCACCGACCACGCCGCCGAGCAGATCGCCCTGATCGTCGACTTCGATGTTGATCAGGAACTGGCGGGGAGCAAACACCAGACTGAACACCAGACCGTTCGCGGGATCGCTGAAGGCCAGCGGCGAAGCTTCGACAGACAACTGATCGGTCGATGCGTCGTAGTTGATCTGGCCGAGGTTATCGTAATCAAGAATCGGATCGGTAGGAACGAATCCCTGGAAATCCGCCGACAACAGCATGCGCGGCTCGAGCGGCTCGAAGACCGGTTTGTGATCGGGACCGTGCGACGTCATCATGATCATTTTCTCCTATTGGGTAGTAAGGTACCGTTGACGCACCTGCGTCAGCCGGATACATCACCGGTGGTTCTGTCTTATTGCTCTGTGAGTGTGAATTCGACTCGATCCATAGATCGTGGCCCGGAAAACTCCCATCCTTCCGGGGGCACAGGTCTCCTCACGACTTCCACCACCAAGTCGCCCCGATTCTCCATAAGGCCCGGTCGATTCTCCCGAGGATCAAATGCTCCATCCCATCCCAAGCAATTCCGTCATTAGCGATTCCGCCGACGCCGCATCCACCCCAGCCCCATCATGCCGACCAGCGTCAGCGTGGCGGGTTCGGGAACCAATACGAAAGCATCGAGCGAGCCGGTGCTCGCGCCGAAGTTTCCGTTCAGGTCGCCGTCGTAGTTCGAGTCGGCCGGTCCGTAGATGATGCCGATCGCCGCGCCATCCCCGCCGAAGTCGTTCTCGAGGTGGCCGCCGCTGACGGTGCCGGTCAGCCGGATCGTCTTGTCCAAGGCACTGCCGCTGAAGCTGACGCAGTCCAGATCGACCTCCAGGAGAACGGTACCGGGCGAGCCGCCGACCAAACCGGACAGGTCCGTGATGGTCATCGTGCCGCCGGTCAATTCGCCCGCCTCATCGATCGTGGAACTGAGAGCAAGCGAACCGCCGGTGTTCACTTGATTGGCGGCATTTTCATCCGGTGCATAGACAAGCAGCCCCGGTCCACCCGTGATCGACAGGCCGTTGCTGCCAACGCCATCGGTGAAACTGGAGGAGACGCCCGAGGTAAATCCGAGATCAGGAAAACCCTGCTTGCCGGTGAAATCCAGCGGAGCCGCAAAAGACTGGCCGGCAAAAACGAAAACAAGTGATGCGATAAGGACGTGGCATTTCATCTGATCGAACTCCAATGTAATGAACTTCAGTCGGTCAACATCCGTTCGCTGGTTGTCATCCTGCGCTTCAGCGCTGCACGTGGCGCAAACAGTAGACGGCAAGCCACCGCTTACCCCCTCGCACCCATTGATTCTCTCATTGTGGATACGCGATCGAAGTGCTTAAGATGACCGCATAGTCCCAGTCTTTGCGCTCCCTTGACCCTCCTGAGGATTATACTAAAGGAGTCATATTCACATCAATGTTTTGTCCGATTAGTAATCCATTAACATCAAGCAGAATCTCTACAAAATTGGGTCTAAAGGAAGGGTTGAAAGTAACAGGAAAGCGAGCGCATGCGCCCCGGGGTTTCCCCTTGACCCGAACGCATAAGTCATGGGGAGATATGCGGTTGATTCCCGAAATCGGGTCCTCTTCAAACTCAGCCAGGTTGTGAAAATTTGCGTCGATAACCATGCAAAATCGAATGCTCATGGTCTCTTATTCGCAAATCCACATATCAAACATAAATCAACCGCACGCGCACGGCGAGACGGCCATTTCCCGCCATTGCGAGAAATGAACCGCAAAAATCATTGCCAGGTAAACGACCTACGGCGTGACGATGGGATCGGCGAACGGGCTGCGGTCGATTTTCATGCGCGCCAGCGCCACCGCGCCCAGGACCACCGCGTCGTCACCGAGTTCGGCCAGGACGGGCGACTTGATCTTCTTCGAACCGGGCAGCGGATCGGCCTTGACGATTTGATCGATGATGGGCATGAAGTAATCGCCGCACGCTTCCATGACTCCGCCGCCGATGACGATGCGGTGCGGATCGTAGAGGTGGTTGATGTTCTGGCAGGCCCAACCGATCACTTCCGCGGCGCGGGTAATCACTTCGGTCACCACCTCATCGCCGGCCTTGAGCGCTTTGGCCAGCTTGCCCGACTTGATGCGTTTGGGCGCACCGTCCTCGAAGATCATGCAGGACCGACCGCTCTTGTGAGCGGCGCGGATGTCGCGTTCGATGGCGGTGCGGGATGCCAGGGCCTCGAAACAACCGCGGTTGCCGCAGCCGCAGATCGGCCCGTCCAGTTGCATGACCATGTGGCCAATTTCCAACGCCGCATCACGTCGGCCGGTCCACAGGTGATCCTTCTGGACAAACCCCCCGCCGATGCCCGTGCCGATGAAAATGCCGACGGCGGAATCGGCATCGCGCGCCGCGCCCAGCCAGCGTTCGCCGAGGATACCCACGTTGCAATCGTTACCCATGGCGACGGTGAAGCCGAGGTCTCCGGCCAGTCGATCGGCCATTGCGAAATCGTGGAGATCGAGATTGGGAGCGATGGTGATGCGCCCGCGTTCCACATCCACCACGCCGGGGATCGCCAGCCCGACCGCCGCCACCAACTGCGGCTGCACATCCTGCTTCTTCAGCAACTTGCCGATGACCTGCACGATGGCCTGGTAGACGGTTTCGCCGTCGGCCTTGTGGGGGGTGGGATTTTTCACCGAAGCCAGAATGGCGCCCGATTCCTGCGCCAGCACGGCGAGTATCTTTGTCGCGCCCACATCCACACCGATGTACAGGGGGTCGTTCGGCTGTGTCATGGAGACCTCCGTGTCCGGCATGACCTGTCGAAGATCAATTGCCCGGGACGCGCTGGGCGATGGAGCCATCGGGACAGGTCAGTTTCTCGGTAATCAGCGCTTCGAGTTCGGGGTCGTCAATGGAGTACCAGGTTTCGCCGTCGACCGACAGCCGCTTAATCTTTTCCTCGTCCAGCACAGATCCCATCGCATATGCCTCCTCCAGCGAATCGGGATTGTTGAGTTTCTCCCGTAGCTCCTCCATTTGCTTCTTGCCCGCATCCGTGTACTTTTCGTAGAGCCCGATGAACTTTTCGTCACTGCCGGCGCATTGATAGTGGTAGGCGCGCACGGCGGGATTTCCCTGCGGGCTGGCGATGGGCGGCACATTGGAGGGCTCGACTTTGAACGTCTGGCCGGTGGTCAAATCAACGAACCAAACGCCAGCGATCTTGTTGGACGTTGCAGTCGGTTCGCTGCTGAACATTTGCGCGACGATGAAGATGGCGGCGATGAAGATCAACAGGATCAATGCCGCTTTCACCAGGGTCGGGTTGTGCTGGATGAAGTCTTTCAATGCGGTGAACATGAAATGCTCCAATCGATGATCAATCCCAACGACTGCATCGATACCTTAGCGTAAGTGTAGTTAAATAAACAGCGTATTGGATTGCGCCCATTGTATAACCGCAGAGCAGCAGCCACAATCCAGCACCGGCGGACGCCGGTCATTCACTGCCGGGCACACCGAAACACCAGAGTTTTTCGGCGGTGCGCACATACAGCCGGTTGTGAGCGATGGCGGGCGAGGAATAGGTCGGATACCCGCCGAGTTCGGCCCGGTGCAGAATGCGGAACGGCTTATCCGCCGCCACGCAAAAGACCACCCCCTCGGCATTGACCAGGTAGATTCGGTCCCCCGCGGAAACGGGGGAAGCGCGGAACACACCCACACCCGGCAATTCGCCAGACCACAACGTTTTGCCGTTCTGTGGATCCAGGCAATCCAGACGCTTCTTCTTGTCGTTGAGGATGTACAGCCGATCCTTGAAGGCCGTCGGTGTGGGAGCATCGGCGGTCGTCTCGTTGCTGACCCAGGCGCGTTGAGGGGTGCGGCGGCGCGGATCGTCCGCATCGAGTCGCCAGGCATACACCGGCTCGCCTTGCGGCGCACACACCACCACCAAATCCCCCACCGTAACCGCCGACGGCACGATGCGGTACATCATCTTGTCACGCGGATTCCATCCCGTCACGCGCCAGGTTTCGGCGCCGGTTTTCGGATCGTGGGCGGTCAGGCAATCGCCGCCGAGCACCAGGATCGAGGCGGCATCCCCGCGGCGTATCGGAAGCGGCGTGGTGTATGCCTCCTGCGACTCCTTTTTCGCCCGCGTGGGGCGCTCGTGAAAAAACGTGTTCCTGCCCGTGGCCGGATCCAGCGCGAGCAGGTAACTACTATAGCCGGCGTCTTCGGGCTGGCGTCCATCGCGATCGCGCCGCAGGACGTTGATGTATACCGTTGCGTCGACCAGCGTCGGACTGGACGCGAAATTCCAGAGGATGGTCAGCGTCCCGTATTCCTTGACGAGATTCCGACGCCACAATTCCTTGCCCGCGGTATCGAAGCCGGCCAATGCGCCGTTGCCGGCGAGAAAGATCACGTGTTTGCCATCGCCCGTTGCACTGGGTCCGGCCAGGTGGTTTTCACGGCCGCGCATTCGCGCGCGCTGCCCGTAGCCCATCGGCCGCTTCCACAGCAGTGCACCGGTGCGGCGGTCGAACGCCATCGCCCAAATCTGTCGACTGCGCTCATCGAAGCTGCTGATATAAAGTTGATCGCCCACGATCACCGGCGTGGAGGACCCGGGGCCCGGCATGTCCACCGACCAGACAACGTTTTGGTCGGGACCGAACTTCTCCGGCAGGTTCTTCGCATCGGCCGAGCCGTTGAGATTCGGCCCGCGCCAGTGGGGCCAGTCGCCGGCGGTGGCCGTGGCGACGCATAGGCAGATCAGCAGTACGGCGGAAAATCGGGGCATAATGGCGGTGTCCTTTCGATCCAAGCGGGATAAATGACCGACGTATTGTAGTATGCCGCTGCGTGTCACCCCAACCGGCGGCGATGTTAGAATAAAGACGCGTTCCCGCTCCCGACAGACTCAACGAGGCCGCCATGCCCACCTACCTCTACGAAGTGATCCTGCCCGACGGCGAAGAAGGCCAGGTTTTTGAAGTCGAGCAGGCGATGAGCGATCCGCCCCTGACCGAGCACCCGACCACCGGCCAGCCGGTCCGCCGCGTGATCACCGCGCCGAATATCGTCAGCCAGTATTCCGACCGCTCGTTGAACAACGCCCTGGCCGACTCGAAGAAGCTGGAGCAGATGGGATTGACCAAGTACGTCAAATCGGGCGACGGCACCTACGAAAAACACGCCGGGACGCAGGGTCCCGACGTGATCTCGGCGGATTGAATCGAGTTGACTTATTCGACCACCGGTGCATCGGCAGCCCCCTCGCCAATCGGTGAGTCGATCAGCGTCTGGTCGACCAAGGGCGATTCGAGAACCTCGGCGATCATCGCATCAATCGCTCCCCCCTCGGCAACCGGAGCCGCCATCTCACCGGGCTGCGGCGAGATGAACCTCTCAAACAAAACCGGCCCGGGATCGACCGACCCACCTGCCGCGGCGGAATCGACTTTCACCGCCGGCGCTGCCGCAGTTTCGGCAGTCGCCGCACCATCCGGGGCAGCGGCGTCAGCGGCGGGTTGTTCGACCACCGGCTGAACCGGCGTTTCATTCAACGGGTCGAGCATCGACGGGGCCAGGCCGGCCTGTGCCGCACCGGGCGTGCTGATCCGATTCGGCTGGAGGTTGGTGATCATCACCGCCACGTAGGCCGAGACCGCCAGCGCCACCAGCGCCAGCGCCCAGCTCACCGCCGACATCGCCGTCGCATGCCGCTGCGAGCGCCGGAACAGCGTGCCGGTGTGACGTTCGTTGCGCGCCGACTGCTCGGCAATGCGATTGACCGCATCGACGTTGGCCTTGCTGGAATCGGTCACGTGCTCCATGGATTCGGCGAGAATGCCCAGCGAATCGCGCAGCGCTTCGCCGGAGGCGCGGTTCGCCGCCAGTTGCTGGTGCAGCTCGTCCATGGCCTTATGCTGCTCGGTGGTGACCCCGGCCAGATCCGTCAGGGCGCCGGAGAGTTGGGCTGTCGATTCGGACTGGTGTTGCAGGTGGGTGCGGATGGCCTCGAGGGTCTGGGTCTGGCGCTTGTTGGTTTCGGGAATGGAACGCAGCAGATCCGGCAGACCGCCCATCATCGCCAGCATCCGGTCCGATCGGGCCGATTGCTCTTCCATGTGGTCCCGTAACGACTTGAGCGTCTCGACCACCTCGCCGTACCCCTGTTGCAGTTGCACCAGCATGGCCTCGCGCTGTCGGGCGCGCGACATGCGCTTGACGGGGCGGACCTGATCGATCGCATCGGCGCGGACCTCAATCGCCGGGCCGCTGTGTCCAAACAGTTTGTTCAATGTGCGCGTAATGGCAGACATGCATGACCTCCGTGTCACAAAAAGCTACCGTACATCCATGCGTCCAAGGCGCCCGTTATTGTATCGTCCGGACGCTCGAGGTGGGAAGAAAAATTCGCCTTAACGGAAAACCAACGAACGCGCCCTTGTTTCCAGCGCCAATCAACAAAGCCCACCCCGGATGACGGGTGAGCTTTGTATTCATCCGCAACTTAAAAGATACGCTGCGACTTACGCCACGGCTTCGGCGGCCAACCGCTCGGCCCTGGCGCGGGCGTCGTCCAGCGTCCCGACGTACATGAACGCCGACTCGGGAAGATCGTCGCCTTCGCCGTCGCACACGCGCTTGAACGAATCGATCGTTTCGGTCAGCGGTGTGTAAATACCCTCGATGCCGATGAACTGCTCGGCAACGAAGAACGGTTGGGACAGGAAGCGTTCGATCTTGCGCGCCCGGGCGACGATCTGCTTGTCTTCCTCGCTCAACTCGTCCACGCCGAGGATCGCGATGATGTCCTGCAGGTCCTTGTAGCGCTGGAGGATCTGCTGCACACGGCGGGAGACCTCGTAATGGTCCTGGCCGATGATGCCCGGATCGAGGATGTTGGAAGTCGAAGCCAGCGGATCGACCGCCGGGTAGATGCCCTTCTCGGAGATGCCGCGCGACAATACGACGAAGGCGTCGAGGTGGCTGAACGCCGTGGCCGGAGCCGGGTCGGTCAGGTCGTCGGCGGGAACGTAAATCGCCTGCACCGAGGTGATGGCGCCCTTGTCGGTGGAGGTGATCCGCTCCTGCAGTTCGCCCATTTCCGTGCTGAGCGTCGGCTGGTAGCCCACCGCCGAGGGCATGCGCCCCAGCAGCGCCGAAACCTCCGAGCCGGCCTGGGTGAAACGGAAAATGTTGTCGATGAACAGCAGCGTCTCCTTGCCCGATTCGTCGCGGAACTGCTCGCACATGGTCAGTCCGCTCAACGCCACGCGCAGACGCGCGCCCGGCGGCTCGTTCATCTGGCCGAACACCATCGCCACGCGATCGAGCACGGAGCGCTCCACGCCCTGGTCGTCCTTGTATTTCGCCTCCTGCATTTCCAGCCAGAGGTCGTTGCCTTCGCGGGTGCGCTCGCCGACGCCGGCGAACACCGAGTACCCACCGTGCTCGCGCGCGATACGGGCGATCATTTCCTGAATGATGACGGTCTTGCCGACGCCCGCCCCGCCGAACAGACCGATCTTGCCGCCGCGCACGAACGGACAGAGCAGGTCGATGACCTTGATGCCCGTTTCGAGAATTTCCGTTTTCGGATTGAGGTTGGTGAACTCCGGCGGCTCGGCGTGAATCGGCCGACGCTGCTGCACCTGCACCGGCCCTTTCTCATCGATCTCCTGGCCGAGCAGATTGAACACGCGACCGAGCACCGCTTCGCCGACCGGCACCGTCACGGGCTGATCGGTATCCAGCACATCCACGCCGCGCCGCAGACCGTCGGTCGAGCCCAGCGCCACCGCGCGGACCTTGCCGCCGCCCAGATGCTGCTGCACCTCGCCGACGAGCGTGTGCTTGTCGTCGCCGGTCCCGATTTCCACGGTCAGGGCGTTGTAGATGTCCGGAAGCTCGGCTTCGGGAAATTCCGCATCGAACGTCGATCCAATGACCTGGGAGATTTTGCCTGTCGCTGCCATGTTGTCTTCTCGGTAAGGGAGCTCTTGCGGGGCTTCTAAAGTCCGCAAGAATAGTCCGTTGAACGGCATTTGCCAAGCACACCACGCTTAAGGACCACAAAATCCTCGCGCAGGGCAGAAAATTTAAGATTATTCTTATTCGCCCCTTGAAACGTCCAACGGCATTGAGGACAATGGGGTCCGACTAGGGCGAGAAGGCGCTCAGCGGGTTGGTGAGGAAAAAGCCACTTCACCAAATGTCAGGGAAGAGATCTCGCTGCAAAACTCAGCAATCGGTTTCAGGCCGCCGGTGCGTTGTCGCGTCGGCCTGGTCGTTCCAATCCCGGGGGGACTGGCGAGGTTCGTTTTCACTAAAAAAGGAGTTTTTGCCTATGGAATGATGCGACCGGAGAGATTGCGAGCGTAAACGTATCCGTGGCCGCACCGATGAAGACGGACCCGGATGCGTGGGATGAAGAGTCACTTATGTCGAAATACGGAGAGAGCACATGAACAAGCACACGTGGAAAGCGGGATTGATCCTGTTCGCACTGGCGCCGATGGGCATTGCCCTGGCCGACTGGGATCCCGGGGATGGGCACAAGATGCACTTCCCGCAACTGCCGGATGAGGACGGTTGGGATGTGCGGTTCCACGACTGGTGGCTGGCCGACGACTGGACCTGCTCAAAAACCGGTTTGGTGGAAGACATCCACTTTTGGGTTTCCTTCCAGGGCTACAGCGACAATGTGATGCCTTACAATCCCGGTCCGATCAACGTCGAGATCCGAGACAATCTGGAGCCGGATGCGCAATTCGGATACAGCCGCCCCGGTGCGTTTCTCTGGGGCGCCCAGATCACCAAGTACACCACGCGGTGGGCCGGCTCGGCGACCGGCGTCGCCCAGGGTTGGCTCGATCCCGGCACCGGGCAATGGAACCACCCCGACCACTCCAGCTACTTCCAGATCAACATCGATGAAATCGACGCACCGTTCGGTCAGGATGAAGGCACGGTGTACTGGCTGCTGCTGCAGTTCCCCCAGCAGAGTGAGGTGACTGCCCTGGAAATGGGATGGAAGACAGCGGATGTGGATCAGTATCCCGATCCCTACACCGGCCAGCATTATATCGATGATGCCGTGTGGGGCGCCCCGGATAACTGGACGCCGCTGATCGATCCGCGAAGCTCCACCGGACCGCAAATCTCGCTGGACCTGGCCTTCGTGATCACGCCCGAACCAACGACGATGACGCTGCTGGGCCTCGGCGGACTGATGCTGCTCAAACGCCGCCGGCGCGCATGAACCCGACGACTGCCGCTCGATGGCGATGCGGACGGAGCGCGGTGCGACCCGACCGAGGCAGCACGGAGAGTCAGGAGAGCGGAAGAGTGCCTTTTCCGCTCGCCATTGAGATCACGCGCGGCGTGGCGCCCCCGCGGCGCCACGCCGCTTTTCATCAATCCCCTTGCGCCGTGCCGCGCCATGACGTACAATTCGGCCCATGCCCAGCGCGACCGACGCCGCCAAAACGATTCCCCGCAATACCATCGCCGTCGGGGATTGCATCCGCACCATGAACCGCTGGCCCGCCGGGTCCGTTGACCTGATCTTCGCCGATCCGCCCTACAACATCGGCTACAAGTACGACCGGTACGAAGACAAGCGCGATGACCGCGAATACATCGACTGGACCCTGCAGTGGATCGACGCCTGCGCCCGGTTGCTCAAACCGACCGGCTCGTTCTACATCCTGATCGGCGATGAATACGCCGCCGAAACGCGCGTCCATCTCAAGGAACTGGAGCGCGATCGCAAACTCGTCTTCCGCAACTGGATCATCTGGCACTACACGTTCGGGCAGAACTGCAAACTGAAGTTCAACCGCTCGCACGCGCACCTGTTCTACTGCGTGGGCGCCGCGGCGTTCGACAAAAAGATCACGATGAGCGATCCGCCGTTCGCCTTCAATCGATCCGAAGTCGCCGTCCCCTCCGCCCGTCAGACCACCTATGCCGACGCCCGCGCCAATCCCACCGGCAAGCTGCCGGACGACACCTGGTACCTCCGCCCGCAGGAAGTCCAGGCCGAGGGCATCGAGCGATATTTCCAACCCGAAGAAGACACTTGGTACCTCTCGCGGTTGTGCGGCACGTTCAAGGAGCGCCAGGGCTGGCACCCCTGCCAACTGCCCGAAGCCCTGCTCGAACGCATCGTCAAGTTGTCCAGCCATCCCGGCGATCTCGTCTTCGATCCCTTCGTCGGTTCGGGCACCACGCTGGCCGTGGCGGCCCGGCTGGGGCGCGACTGGCTGGGTTGTGAGTTGAGCAAGGAATACGCCGCCAAAGCCAAACAGCGCATCAAGCACGTCGAGAAAACCGGCCAGACCCACCAGACCACGCTCAACGACAAGGGCATCCAGCGCGGCAAACCGAAGAAGAAAGCCGAACCCCACCGCTCACCGCACCTGCGCAAGAAGAAAAGAAGCTGATCGGTTGATCTGTTAATCAGTTGGTCGGTTGATCGGTCCTATGTTTAGCCGCGACCCGAAGGGGAGCGTTGGGGGTGCTGATTGTGACCGCGCAAATCCTCCAGTTCCCCCAGCTTCACATGCCGGCAAATGTCCCGCGCAGGTTCAAAAATTAATCTCGACATCGGCATCAATTTATGCTTGACACTTTCCGCTTCTGTGATATTTTCTGCATAGCGGTTTCCGAGGAAACATTTCTTCGGGAAGAGATGAGTTTCACTCTACAACTGGAGACTGGCGATGAAGCGATGCGGAGTGGTGATAACGGCGATGTTGCTGTGTGCTGCGAGTGCCTGGGCGGGAACCACCAACCTCGTGGTGCAACCCAATGGCGATGGCGTCCACGGCAGAAGTGATTACGGAACATGGAGCAGTTGGGAAAAGGTGGATATGGACACCACCGCCAATCCCAACCAGGTGACCTATGACTGGGATAGCAGTGACTCTTGGGGAATCCAACGCAATACCTGCTTGCAAGCCAGTCTTTCACCCTTGTCGGGCTTGACCGGAACCGACATCACGTCGGCCACAGCATATCTTTACGTGACCTCCATCTGGAACAGCGGCACGCAAGGCAAGTTGTATCATGCCGCCGATGCCAGCGCAGCCACGGGCGTTGCCGACGAGAGCATCGCGTGTTCGGAACACGTCGTGGATATCCAATTGGTGACGGCGGGAATCTGGATCTCCGCCGATGTGACCAACTTTCTTCGGAACGACCTGGACAACGGATATGACTACAGTGTTTTCGAGGTGAAATATGGTGATAAGTGGACCGGTTTCAACTTCGCCAGCGGTGAAAGCGCCAACGCTCCGTACATCGAAGTGGTGGCCACACCCGAGCCGGCGAGTCTGACCCTGTTGGGTCTGGGTGGATTGGCGTTGCTCCGCCGCCGTCGGGCCTGATCGCAAGAGACACACGGATCAACACCAATGCCCGGCTCTCAGGCCGGGCTTTTTCTTTGCGCCCCCTCCGTGGTTCTCCGTGTTCCCCGTGGTGAATCTTGATAGCTGGATTCCCGCCTGCGCCCTTCGACTCGCTGCGCTCCCTCAGGACTTGCGGGAATGACACACGCCATCACCCGTGAAAGCCGTGGCGTAGCACCTCGGCATAAAAGCGCGGGCTCAGCCAGCGGTTGCGCTTTTTCCGGTACGGCGGGTGGTTGGCGATGCGCCCGGCCATCACCGCCGGGTGGGCGCCGCGGTAATTCTTCAGCATGGGGTAGCGGTCGATGAAGTTGCCGAACTTGTTGTTTTCCCGACGTTTTCTTTCCTCGGCATCGAGCGTGCCCCACCACAGCCGCCGCACCATGTCGAACTTGTCTTCCAGTTCCTGCCGCGTTTTGACCCAGCCGTAGTGGAAGACGCGCGCCGGTTCGCCCCCCGCCGGGTCCCCGGCCCACCGGACGTGCGAGCCGAGAAAGTTTTTATCGAGATACCCATCGCGGTTGCCGACTTCGCCGGTGTAGTCGGTCATCGCCGGTCCGCAGGCATCGCCGACGATCCGGCAGGTCCCATCGAGCTTGTGCACGCGCGACGCCTTGTGATACATCCACGGATCGGTGGTCTGGTAATCCAAAACAAAATGCAGATACTTGAACAGCAATGCCTTGATCTGCTCGTCGGTCGCCCAGTGTTCGCAAGCCGCCTTCACCTTCGCCGCATCGTCCTCGTGGATCACCTCGTCGGCCTGAATGTAGAAGCCCCAGTCGCAGCCGGTCGTCTCGGCGGCGTCGAGTGCCTTGTTGGCCTCGATGCTCAGCACCGTGCCGTCGATCTGCACGTTCGGCCATTCGGTGTCGACGATTTCCACCTTCGGATCGATCGAAGCGACGAGATCGCGCGTGCCGTCTTCGCTTTGGCCCACCGCGAACATGAAACGATCGCAGATCGGCAGCACCGACCGCACCGACTCCACCACGGGGTAGTTGAGCTTGACCAGGTCCTTGCCGAAGCTGTAACCGCAGATGGACATGGGTGGGTAGTTACCAGTTCACAGTTGGCCGTTATCAGTTTACGGAAAATGCGGCAAGACGCATCGCCAAATGGCTACACTTTTCCGATCAGTTTCCAGCCCTGGTTGAGCATGGTCTCGGCCTTCTTGAATTTCACCTCGCGCCGCTCGCCGGTGGTGGTGTTTTCGATGGCGACCATGTCGTTGCGACCGATCTTGGGCTGATCGCGCGTGATGGTGGCGGTGACGCGTCCCTCGCTGCCGGCGCGGTTGGCCGCATCGAGATCGGCCTGCTGCTCGGCGGTGCCGGCGGAGGCCATGTCGGCGGCGCTGACGCCCATCGAGTCGCGCTGCTGGTGTTGCGCCTGCTGCTCGGCGTAGGCGTCGCGCATCTGTACGTTGGCCGTCAGACGCGCCCGGAAGATCAGGTCCGTCACCTTGTCGCGCATGGACCGCTGCAATTCGGTGAACATCCGCGAACCCTCGCGCTTGTACTCGATTTTCGGATCCTTCTCGCCGAACCCGCGCAGGCCGATCGCATCCTTGAGCTGGTCCATCGCGTAGAGGTGGTCTTTCCAGCCCTGATCGAGAATCTGCAACAGCACGTAGCGCTCCAGTTGCGTCAGCTCGCTGCGCAGCACGTCCAACGTCTTCTCGCGCAGATATTCACGCAGGTCTTCGGCGGCTTCGAGTTCGGCGCTGTCCAGTTCGACGCCGAACCGCTCGGAGTATCGCGCGGCGCGCTGGTCGTGGTTCAGGGCGTCCCGGCACAACTCATCGAGATACTGATCGAGTTTGTCGCCGCGCCAGGCGTGGGCTTCTTCAAACAAGGCCTGTTGAATCCGGTCGCCGGTCATCGTCTGCACCGACTCGGCCGTCCAGTCGAGCGCGAAGTGCCGGTTGGCCCAGTCGGCCAGTTGATCGGCGGCCCAGGCGCTGCCCTCGGCGCCCTGCTGGGAAGCGTTGATCACCGTTTCCAGGATAAACTGCACGGGGTATTCAATTTCACGCTGCCGATAGAACGCATCGGCGCGCTGGTAAATCAACTCGGCCACGCGCTGCTGGTGGTCTTCGCTCGTCTCGCCTTTGCCGGATAGCAGTTGCTCCACTTCAAGATCGAGATCAAATTTCTGCTTGGTCCACTCGGCCAGTTCGCGGGCCGTGTAATCCGGCTCGTAATACCGGGCCAGCGCATCGAGCGGCCGACGGTCAATCAACTCGAACGCCGCCTCGCCCAGCTTCTCCGCCACGTCATCGGGCTCGGCGTCGCGCAGGTACGCCTGCTTCAGGTCGACGTTAAACCGGCTCATCGCCCAGCTCTTCAGGCCTTTCAGGTCCCAGTCCTCGCGCGGCAGGTCGGACGACATGTACTCACCCAGCGAGTTTTCGATGTCCTGGCGCGTCTCGGCCTTGGCGTCGGAGCGCACGCGGTCGGCCACTTCCTCCACGGAGTCAGCCCGCATCTTCTTCGGGTCGATATTCGCTTGGAGAATGGCGCGCACGGCTTCGGCGGCCTGCTCCGCGGGGTAATCGCGATCGAGATAGCGCTGCACCGCGTCCTCGATCGACTCGGCAATGTAATCGAAGATCAATTCCTTGACGCGCCGCCCTTCGAGCACCTTCTGACGCACGTCGTAGAAGAAATGGCGCTGGTGCTCCATCACCTCGTCGTATTCGAGCAGGTTTTTCCGGATTTCGTAGTTGCGCTCCTCCACCTTGCGCTGGGCGCCTTCGACGCGCTTGGAAATCCAGCGGTGTTCGATGGCGTCGTCTTCTTTCATGCCCGCCATGGACAGCAGTTTCATGGTGGTCTGGCCGGCGAACATCTTCATCAGATCGTCTTCCATGGAGATGAAGAAGCGGCTGGAGCCGGGATCGCCCTGCCGACCGGCGCGTCCGCGGAGCTGGTTGTCGATGCGGCGGGACTCGTGGCGCTCCGTGCCGACGATGTGCAGACCGCCCTTTTCGAGGACGGTGGAGTCGAGGCGGATGTCGGTGCCGCGCCCGGCCATGTTTGTCGAGATCGTCACGTTGCCCATGGTGCGCTCGCGCTTGTCGACGTGGGTCTGCCCGGCCTTGACAACGATCTGCGCCTCGCGCTCGTGCTGCTTGGCGTTGAGCACCTCGTGTTCCACGCCGTATTTCTTCGTCAGCATCTCGCTGAGCATCTGGCTCTTGTCGACGCTGGTGGTGCCGACGAGCACCGGCCGCCCCGCTTCGCTGGTTTCCTTGATTTCGTTGAGGATCGCCCGCCACTTGGCCTTTTCGGTCAGGAAGATCAGGTCTTCGTGGTCGCCGCGGACGACGGGTTTGTTGGTCGGAATGCAGACCACATCGAGTTTGTAGATTTCCATGAACTCGGTGGCCTCGGTGACGGCGGTTCCGGTCATGCCGGCCAGTCGCTTGTAGAGCTTGAGGAAGTTCTGAATGGTGATGGTGGCCAGCGTCTGGGTTTCCTGCTTGATCTTCACGCCGTGCCGCGCTTCCTTGGCCTCTACCGCCTGGTGCAGCCCGTCCGACCACTGCCGACCGATCATCAGTCGCCCGGTGAACTCGTCGACGATGATGATTTCGCCGTCCTTGACCACGTAATCGCGGTCACGTTCGTAGACGGCGTGGGCGCGCAGGGCGTTGTTGATCAGGTGGTCCCAGCCCATGTCGTTGCCGACCACGTAGAAGCGCGTGCCGACGATCTTCTGCGCTTCCTCGACGCCGATCGCCGTCATCGCGGCCTGCTTGTTCTCCTTCTTCACCACGTAATACTGGGTGTGGCCGATATGATCGGCTTCCTTTTCGTCGATGTAATCCGGGCCGAGGTCACGGAACTTGGAAACGATCTGCTGGAGGTTGGATTCGGGCACGCGGAAGCGCCGGGCCTGCTCGGCGAGGTAGTGCGCATCGCCGATGCGTTGGCGCGTCTCCTGGTTGGCGCTGCGCTGCCTGGCGGCCAGTTGCTCGGCGACGTTGTTGGCCTGGACGTATTGCGGGGCGTCGTCGTGCGCCGGGCCGGAGATGATCAGCGGCGTGCGCGCCTCGTCGATGAGGATCGAGTCGACCTCGTCGACGATACAGAAATCGCGCGTCCGCTGCACCTGCTCGGCGACGGTGAGTTTCATGTTGTCGCGCAGGTAGTCGAAGCCGAACTCGCTGTTGGTGCCGTAGACGATGTCGCAGCGGTAGGCGAGCTGCTTCCGTTGAGGCGGCTGCATGTGGTACGGATGAATGGCCCCGACGTGAATGCCCAGACGGTAAAACGCGGGGAACACCCAGTCGCGATCGCGCTGGACCAGGTAATCGTTGACGGTGATGACGTGGCATTGCAGGCCTTCGATCACGGCCATGAAACAGGCCAACGGCGCGACGATCGTCTTGCCCTCACCGGTTTTCATCTCGGCGATCTTGCCCTCGTAGAGGACGATGCCGCCGATGAGCTGCACGTCGAAAGGCCGGGCGCGGAACGGCGGCTTGGATTCGGGGTAAATCTCCCGCACCGCCTCGTACAGTTCGAGCGGGATGTCCACCTGCAACCACCCGGCAATCGGCACTTCGCTGCCGAGCACTTCGGTCTCGGACGTGGTTTCGATCTCCGCTTTCACCTTGTCGTACATCGCGCGCGCCGCGGCGGGAAGTTGGGCGGGGTCGAACGTTTCGGCGTGGACGGGATTGAAGATGTTGCGGATGCCGACGTTGCGGTCCATCGACTCGCGCATGATCGCAAAGGCCTCGTCAACCAGGTCGGCCGGGCGGGCGCCCCCGGCGATCTGCCGGCGCAGTTCATCGGTGCGCCGGCGCAGTTCGGCATCGGTGAGTTCGCGAATTTGCGGTTCGCGTTCGCTGATCGCTTCGATACGCCGGTAATACGACTTGACCAGGCGATCGTTGCGCGTGCCAAAGACCTTGGCGAACGATTTACTGATGGTATCCAGGACGGCCATGGGAAACTCCGGTTCTTGATCTCTGATTTCTAACTTCTGATGTTGATGGTTGGCAGCGGTGTCGGCGGGGATTGCCAAACCTTCATTGCCTGCATCGGCAAATCAGAAATCAGCAATCCGCAATCAGAAATCCATCGGAGGCGGCAGGTCGCAGAGGGACCACAGAAGCGGGACGGGGGCAATCGTTTCGGCCCGATCGGCCGGGAGAAGATCGACGGGCCGGAGGTTCAGCGCCTCGTGGCGGGGAGGCAGGACGGCCGCCAGGGCGATGTGGTGCTTGGCGGCGCAGAAATTTTTCGCGGCATTGGCGAACGAAGCGGTCCACCCCGCCTTGCTCGAATCGGCCAGTCGAACGGTCGCCTCGGCGGGCAGGGCCGCCACCGTCTGGGCCGGGGCCCCCATGGGCAACGCCACCGCCAGCCCCATCAGGGCGACGGGCAACGCGGCGGTTCGCAATGGCGCCAAGCGGCGTTTCATGACAACAGTATCGGGCGGTTTTCGGCTCCGGGCAAGTGGGCGGAGAGTCATATAGGACCCCATCACCAGCGATGCGGTGAGATCGTTTTGAGTCAAAAGGAACCACAGAGGCGCAGAGTCGCAGAGAAATTCAGACAGGATTCACAGGATGGAACCAGAAGATTCTTTCTATATATCCAATTGACCCTGTCGATCCTGTCAAAAATTCTTGCCCCTCTGTGTCTCTGTGGCTCTGCGGTTAAGCATTTCAGGCGTTCCTGATTTTCTCATATGCTTCGAGGGCGGTTTGGCGGACCCGGGCATGATCGACGATCGGCTCGGGGTAATCGCCGGTTTCCAATTCGGGGATCCATTGGCGGGCGTAATCGCCGTTCGGATCGAACTTCGCGGCCTGGCTGTGGGGATTGAAGATGCGGAAGAAGGGCTGGGCATCGGCACCGCACCCCGCCGCCCACTGCCAGCCGAGTGTGTTGTTGGCCAGGTCCGCATCGACCAGCGTATCCCAGAACCACGCCGCTCCGGCCCGCCAGTCAATCAGCAAATCTTTGGTAAGGAACGACGCCGCAATCATGCGCACGCGGTTGTGCATCCATCCGGTCCGCCAGAGTTGGCGTATGCCCGCATCGACGATCGGATACCCGGTGCGTCCCCGCTGCCAGGCGCGAAGTTTTTCGTCATCGCCATGCCAGGGGAACCCGTCGAACTTGCTGTACAACGGTTGGCCGGGCGTGTGCGGAAAATGATGCAACAGGTGATACGCGAACTCGCGCCAGCCGACTTCGCGCAGGTAGGCCGCCCTTCCATCGGTTTTCCAGTCGGCATCGCGCGCCATGCCCTCGGCCACGGCGCGCCAGATCGAGCGCGGGCTGAGCAACCCGAAGCGCAACGCGGGAGAAAGGCGGCTGGTGTGATCGCCGTCCGGACGATCGCGCAACCGGCCGTAGTCATCAGCGCGCCCGACAAACCACTTCATGCGTCTGGTGACATCCGCTTCGCTCGTCGGCCAGGCGTCAGCGATGGGTTGATCCCAATCACGTTGCGGTAACAGTCCCAGATCACCCACGCTCGACGTGTGGGGCCAATTCCCCGGCCCATCGAGCTTCCGTGGGGCGGGCAACGGCTTGCCCACCTCGATCTGCTTGCAGAATTTTTTCCAGAACGGACTGAAGACCTTGTACGGATCGCCGGAGCCGGTGGCGATCTGCTCGGGATCGTGCAGCAGGTAACCGTCGTAAAGTTTCAGGTCGATACCATCAAGAGCGAGTCGGGCTTCGAGTTTGTCATCGCGCCGAGCCAGGGCCGGTTCGTAGAGCCGATGGGCGTAGACGGCGTCGGCGCCGGTCGTTTCGGCGATCTGCTTGAGATGCTCCGCGGCGGCGCCTCGGCGCACAATCAGTCGGCTGCCGATGTTGCGGAGCGATTCATCGAGCGATTGCAGTGCATAGTGGAGGTAGACCTTCGCCGCGCCGCCGGGCGGCCAATCGCCGTATTCTTCGGGCGACCAGAGGAAGACGGGGACGACCGCCCCGCGTTTGACCGCAGCTCGCAACGGAGCGTGGTCGGCCAGTCGAAGATCGTGACGGAACCAGACAAGTGTGACGGGCATGCGTCCAGTATAAGCGCGGCGTCACTTCGGCTCGAATTTGCGCTCGGGCGGATCGACTTTTACATCGAACTTCAGCGATAGCAGAAACGGCGTGGCTGCCTCATCCGCGCGATCGCAGGTCGCGCTGTGCCGTACAATCCGCCCGCCCTGCTTCTTAAAGGTTTTGCGAATCTCACTGGACAGGCGGAAGTAGAGCCGCGTGCCAATTCCCAGTCGCCGGGCCGACGGCTCGATCCAGAAGCGCGTCAGGGCGGCACAATCGGCGGAGCGGGGTTCATCGACTCGCCACGTCGCCACGCCCGCCAGCTTGCCGTCGAGGGTGGCCACCCACGTCAGGCAGTCGCCCTCAACGTCGCCCTGCGGATCGGCGGCCTGAGGCAGTCGCTTCAGCCACGAGCCGTCAATCGAGCTGCGATAGCGTCGGATGACCATGGGTCCGGGCAGTTCAGTCATGGCTTAATCATACGCCGATCGTCCCGGGGCGCAAAGCATGCGAAGCGCGTTGGGGTCAGGTATAGTGCTGGCTTGCCGTTTAAGATTTTCGCTGCGAATGAATCGAGGAATTACCGCCATGCCCATCGAGCAAGCCGCCTTCGGTACGACGAAATCCGGCCGGGCCGCCACGTTGTTCACGCTGACCAATGCCAACGGCCTGATCGCCAAACTCACCGATTTCGGGGCGACGCTGGTCGAGATGCACACGCCGGATCGCGAAGGTCGGCTCGCCGACATCACTTTCGGTTTTGGTGACGTGGCCGACTACGAGGGCGAGAACAACGACTACTTCGGCTGCACGGTCGGACGGCTTTGCAACCGAACGGAAAAGGCCCGGTTCACGCTGGACGGCAGGGAATACCAACTGGCCGTGAACGACGGCGCCAATCACCTGCACGGCGGATTGGAGCGCGCGCTGTGCCGCGTGATGTGGAACGCCCGGACGAGCGAAACCGATCAGGGCCCGGCGGTGACGTTCACCTGCACCAGCCCGGACGGCGAAGAGAATTACCCGGGCACGGTGGAGGCGGCCGTGACCTATACGCTGACGAGCGACGATGAACTGCGCATCGATTACCGCGCCACGTCCGATCAGCCCACGCCTTTGAACATGACCAACCACGCCTACTGGAACCTGGCCGGTGCGGGCAGCGAAACCATTCTCAATCACATGGTGATGATCAACGGCAAGGAACACCTGGCGGCCACGGAAGACCTGATCGCCACGGGTGAGCTTCGCCCGGTCAAGAGCACGCCGGTCGATTTCACCACGCCGTACGCCATCGGCGAGCGTATCGAAGAAGCAACGGCAAAATACGCCGGAGGCGGCTACGACCTGACGTATGTGATCGACAAGCCGACGGGACAATACGGCCTGGCGGCGCGTGTGATCGGTCCGAACAGCGGGCGCGTGCTGGAGGTATTCACCGATCAACCGGTCGTGCAGTTTTATTCGGGAAACTTTCTTCGCGGGCAGACGGGCAAGGCCGGGCAAATCTACGCGCACCGCAGTGGATTGTGCCTGGAATGTCACCAGTATCCCAACGCGGTGAACGTGGACCGTTTTCCGGACATCGTCCTGCGCCCGGGCCGAACCTACCGCCAGACCACATCGCACAAGTTCAGCGTGGCATAGAGCATCCCCGCCCACGCCGCGATATCATGAGGTCTCGCCATGACCGCCCCATCCTATCAAGACGATGCAACGTCCCTGCCGATCCGCCCTCGTCGCAACCGGCGGACACCCGTCATCCGCGCGCTGGTGCGCGAGACGGACCTGTCGGCCCATCGGTTGATCTACCCGCTGTTCGTTCACGCGGGCAATGCGAACGAACCGATCGACGCCATGCCCGGCCAGATGCGATGGACGCAGGAAGGTCTGCTCGGCGAGATGCAACGCGCCGCGGAACTGGGCATCGACGCTTTTGCACTTTTCCCGGCGGTGAACGGCGAGCTGAAAACGCCGCAGGCCACAGAGGCCTGGAATCCGAAGGGCCTGATCCCCCAAACCCTCCGTGCGATCAAACGGCACAACGCGGACTGGCTGATCATCACCGATGTCGCGCTCGATCCGTACAACAGCGAAGGGCACGATGGCATCGTGTCGCCCGACGGGCGCGTGTTGAATGATGAATCGGTGCAGGGGTTGTGCAAGCAGGCGTTGTGCCAGGCCGAGGCGGGTTCGGATGTGGTGGCGCCTTCGGACATGATGGATGGTCGCGTGGGCGCGATCCGCGCAGCGCTCGATGCCAACGGTCACGAAGAGGTGGCGATACTCAGCTACGCCGCGAAATATGCCTCGGCGCTGTACGGTCCGTTCCGTGCGGCTCTGGACTCCGCCCCGCGCCGCAACAGCGACAAACCCATCCCCGCCGACAAGAAGACCTACCAGATGGACCCGGCCAACGTGCGCGAAGCGATCCGCGAGATCACGCTCGACGAGTTGGAAGGCGCGGATATCGTGATGGTCAAACCCGCGGGCGCATACCTTGACGTCATCCGGGCCGTGCGCGAATCGACGACGTTACCCGTCGCCGCGTACCAGGTTTCCGGTGAGTATGCGATGATCAAAACGGCCTGCGAGCGCGGCTGCCTCGATGAACAAGCGGTGGTGCTGGAAACGTTGACGGGCATCCGCCGCGCCGGCGCGGACATGATTTTCACTTACTTCGCTCCCCGGGCCGCGCAGTGGCTGAACGGGCGGTAAGCCCCGGTACATCGACCCCATTTCACACCACACACACCGACGGCGCCAATGCGGCGCCGATGGCTTACGCATTGGGCGAGGACAGCTCCAGTTCGTTTTCGATCGGCTCGCCGGTGATCTGCTCATCGCTCAGGTAACAACCGGGATCGGACGCCCACGGATCGCCGCACATCAGTTCCGCCCGCGCGCGCAGCGCCCCGCCGCAGATCGACTTGAACCGACACGACCCGCAGCGCCCTTTGAGCAGCGGAAGACGATCCTTCAATCCCGCCATGATCGGATCGGACAGGTCCTGCCAGATGTCGCTGAACTTACGCTCTTTGACGTTGCCAAAGCTGCGATACATGGAGAACTGGTCGGCGTGGACGTTGCCGTAGAAATCGATATTGGAAATCCCAACACCGGACGAATACCGCCCCCCGCCGTTCCACGCGAGCATTTCCAATACCTGTTGTGTGCGGGGATGACCCTCGCGCAGCATCTTCAAATACAGGTACGGGCCGTCACAATGATTATCGACGGTGAGGATTTCCACGCGCTTGCCGCGTTCGATCATGTCGCGCGTGCGATCGTAAATCCGGTCCACGGCCTGCTGCGTTTCCGCGGGCGTCATGGCGGCCAGTTCACTACCGCGCCCGGCCGGGCAAAGGTGGTAAAAACAGGCGCGATTGATCCCCTCGTCCTCGATGAATCGGAACAACGTATCGAGATTCTGCCAGGTCTGGCGGGTCAGAGTCAGACGCAGGCCGACTTTTTGCCCGACCTTCACGCAATGACGGAATCCGGTCATTGTCTTTTCGTATGCGCCCTCCATGCCGCGGAATTCGTCGTGCACCCGGGCAATGGGCGAATCAAGAGAGATGCCCACGTACGCCAGCTTGTGCTCCAGCATGTGCTCGGCGGCGGCGCGATCGATCAGCGTGCCGTTGGTGGAGATGACCACGTGTAAGTCTTTTGATCGCGCATATGCGATCAGTTCAAACAGATCCGGGCGCATCAGCGGCTCACCGCCGGAGAACAACACCGCCGGCGCCTTGAACCGGGCCAAGTCGTCGAGCACCGCTTTCGCCTGCTCCGTGGTCAACTCATCGGGATAACGTTGGGCGTGGGAATCGGTGTAGCAGTGCACGCATTTCAGATTGCAGGTGCGCGTGATGTTCCACACGACGATGGGCCGACGTTCTGAGGCCGACCGGGCGACCGCCATGCGCTGGTGCGGGGGCGGATCGATCTGGGTGATCTTGCGCCCGTAACGGTGCGGGGTGCTGGGCGTTTCCAGCCCGCCGTATAAAACACTGACATCAAGCATCACTTCCTCGCGGTTCGCAAACGAGCGGGAGTGTAATCGCAGTTGGGTTCCTCGGCCAGGTAGTCGTGCGTTTCGGCGTAGGCGCGCGCACGGCAACCCATACAGACCTTCTTGTACTCGCACTGACCGCACTTGCCCTCGAGCTTGCTGTCATCGCGCAGAGCGCTGAAGACCTGCGAATCGCGCCAGATTCGCGGCAGCGGCGTTTGTTTGACATTGCCCGATGTGACCGGCAGGTAACCGCAGGGAAAGACCTCGCCGGTGTGGCTGACAAAGCAGACGGCTTGGCCGGCCAGACAACCCTTGGTCACCGCGGACATCGCCCGATCGTCACCCGAACCGCCGGGGTGTCCGCTCGGATGGCCACCGGGATGACCGCCGGAATGGCCCATGCTGCGATGGGGATGGGCGGCGCGCGGCATGGCTTGTCCGTCCTCCTTGGCGCGTTGACGCATGACGCGGAAGTAATGCGGGCTGCATGTGGCCTTGAGATGCAGCTTCTGCTCCAACGAACGATCGTACACCCAGTTCAGCGCATCTTCGTATTCATCGGGCTGGAGCATGATTTGATCACTCAGTTCCATGCCGCAACCGACCGGCACGAGCATGAAGATGTGCAGCGCATCGGCGCCCAGGTCGAGGGCGAGTTGATACATCGTGTCGAGCTTCGTGTAATTGTGTCGTGCAATGGTGGTGTTGATCTGCATCGACATGCCGCGCTTGCGCAAAGTGCGGAAGCCGCGCACGGTGGCGTCAAAGGCGCCGTCGATGCCGCGGAACTGATCGTGGGTCTGCGGATCCGGCCCATCAAAACTCATCGAAACCCGACGAAAGCCCACGTCGACGATGCGCCGGGCGAGGCGGTCATCCATGATGGTGCCGTTGGTGGCCAGTGCCGTGGGCAGACCCACCTGCCCGGCGACCTCGGCCAGTTCAAGCAGGTCCGGGCGCATCAGCGGTTCGCCCCCGGAGAAGACCAGAATCGGCCGACCCGTCTGGGGCAACGAGCGGATCATGTCGATCGCCTGCCCGGTGGTCAGGTCGTCGTTGGACAACTGCCGGGAGACATCCAGCCGGCGGCAATGCACGCAGGCCAGATTGCAGGCGGCGGTGGTTTCCCAAAACAGCAACCGCAGGGGCGGAGCCGAGGTCTGAATCGTGTCGGGCTGGCTTTTCATACCGATACTCTCAGCGGAAGTTTACTCGATGCCTGTCAATCCGCACGCCAACCCGCCGCACCATTTCCCATACCGTTTTACACGATAGGCCCGATTATCAATGCCGGGACAGGTCACTCCGTCACACCTGCTGACACAATACCCCCGCCAGGATTCGAACCTGGGACCTGCGGTAGAAGGCGGTAGGTCTGCGCCCGAATCCCTCGGGGTTAACGCACATCTCAGCATCCAGTCGAGTTCGGAACAACGGTCTAACAACGGGGCTGCTGACGGCGTACGACGGTAAAGCATACCCCGCGGGTTTCCGCGCGGCTACTGGCCCAGGCCCCGCGCCCAGGGGGTAGTGCTGCGGCGGCGGTGTCTCTACCTGTAACTCTATTCAAGGGGGTACGGGGAGAACGGTTAGTAAAGT
>JANQHK010000148.1 GCA_028282685.1 Phycisphaeraceae bacterium | reverse complement strand
CGGGCGACATCGTAGATATCCCCCCCGGTCTGGTCGGCCGGTTGCGACCATCCCGCCAGGTCGTACCCGGGCAGTTCGGGCACCTGTTGCGGCAACACGCGCATCTGGATATCGCGCGCCAGCGACAGGTCGCGCTCCAGCTTCTGCTTGATCATCTGTTCTTTGATGAGCATCGCGCGCTGCAGGGCCACGGCGCACTGGGCGGCCAGGGCGCGGGCGACGTGTTCATCGTCGGCGTTGAAGACGCCGCTGCGCTTGTTGAGAACCTGAAGCACACCGACCAGCTTGTCCTCGATGCCGACCAAGGGAATGGTCAACAGGCAGCGCGTGCGGAAACCGGTCTTGCGATCGACCTCCTGGTTGAAGCGCGGATCGGCATAGCAGTCGGGCACATTGACCATTTTCCGGGACTGCGCCGCTTCGCCGGCAATACCCGCATCGGCGGGGATGCGAATCTCCCCCGTGCCCGTCGCCACGCGGGAATACAATTCGTTGGTGGCCGGATCATAGAGAAACACCGTGCCGCGCTCGGCGTAGAGCACGTCCAGGGCCGCGTCGATCACACGCTGCAAAATCGCTTCCAGCTCGATCGGAGCGCCCATTTCGCGCGTGACATCCAACACCCGCCACAGGGCGCATTCATCCAGATGCGCACAACGTGTCAACACCCGTTCGATCACGTGTTCCCTTCACGATGAGCGATGTGACCACCAGCAGTATGGACCGGCATCCATCCAACGTCAACACAAACGCATCCCCCACCGCTCAATCGGCAAATAACGCCTCGACAAACGTTTGCGGATCGAAGGGCTCGACATCGTCCGGCGTTTCGCCCACCCCGATAAACTTGACCGGAATGTCCACCTGTTCCCGAATGGCGACGACAATGCCGCCCTTGGCGGTGCCGTCGAGCTTGGCCAGGAACACGCCGGTCACGTCGATCGCCTGCTTGAATAGTCGGGCCTGCTGGATGGCGTTCTGGCCGGTGGTGGCATCAAGCACGAGAATGACTTCGTGCGGCGCGCCGTCGATCCGCTTGGCCGCCACGTCACGGATTTTCGTAAGCTGGCGCATCAGGTGGTCCTGCGTGTGCAGACGGCCGGCGGTGTCGACCAGCAGGACATCGATCCCGCGCGCCTGCGCCGCTTCGCAGGCATCGAACGCCACCGCCGCCGGATCGCCGCCCTGCTTGCCCTTGACCACTTCCACCCCGAGCCGCTGCGACCAGATTTCCAATTGCTCGACCGCCGCGGCGCGGAAGGTATCGCAGGCCGCCAGGAGCACCGTCTTGCCTTCGTCGCGGAGGGATTTGGCGATCTTGGCGATGCTGGTGGTCTTGCCCGCCCCGTTGATCCCGCCAACAAGAATGACCGTCGGCCCGGATTCGGCAAAGCGCAGACGACGATCGTCCCGCGGCCAGAAATCCATCAGGTGCTGCTTGAGGTATTCCAACACCTGCTCGCCCTTGTCGATCTCGCCCTCCTTATGGGCGCGGCGGATTTCCTCAAGCAGGCGCGCCGTGGTCTTCACGCCGATGTCGGACTGGATGAGTCGGGCTTCGAGTTGCTCTAACAGCTCATCGCTGAGCGTGCGGCCGGTCAACAGCGAACGGAGACCGCCGACGAACGTCTGGTGCGTGCGCGCCAGGCCTTTTTTGACCTGGGAAAAAACTTTGGAAAACAAACCCATGATGCGTTAATCCGTTGATCCGTTATTCAGTTGATCCGTTTTGGGCTCCACCGTGCTCCGGAGGCGGCGGAACATCTTATCGAGGACGCCGTTGATAAACGCCGGGCTGCGCTCGGTGCCGAACTGCTTGGCCAGTTCGACGGCCTCGTTGATGACCACCTTGTGCGGCGTGAGGTCCGCGGCCATTTCGTGGTGGGACAAACGGAGCAGGGCGCGGTCCATGGCGGGCTGGCGCGTGGCCGGCCAGCCGGGGGCCAATTCCGCGGTCAACGCATCGGATGCTTCGCGCTCGGCCCAGGCGCCGATCGCCCAGTCGGCGGCCATGGCCAGTTCCTCTTCGTTCAGGGATTCGCCGGTGCGTGAGGGATCGGACTCATCGTCGTCGATTTCGACGATGCGGCGCACGATCCGGCGGATTTCCTGCGGATCGTCCCCGCCATGCGCATCGATCTGGTACAGGGCCTGCACGGCCAGCCGGCGAATCTGGCGTCGAATGTTCATCGGCTCAAGACCCGTGCAGCGAGATGGTTCTGCGGATAAACCACGCCATCAGGCGTTCATCCGGCGAAGCAGATTAGCCATTTCGATGGCCGACAGCGCCGCCTTGGCGCCCGCGTTGCCCTGCTTGAGCCCGGCACGCTCGACGGCCTGTTCGATGGTGTCGGCGGTGATGACGCCGAAGACGATCGGCACGCCCGTCTCCAGCGACGCCTGTCCGATCCCCTTGGCCGCCTCGTTGGCCACGTGATCGTAATGGCCGGTCGCTCCGCGGATCACGCAGCCCAGGCAAACGACCGCGTCGGCCTGACCGGAGGCCGCGATCCGCTTGGCGATCACCGGCAGCTCAAAACTGCCCGGCACGTAACAGACCTGCACCGCTTCGTCGTCACCGCCGTGACGCCGGATCGCGTCCAGCGCGCCGTCCAGCAGCTTGGTCGTGACAAACTCGTTGAACCGGCTGACCACGATCGACAGCTTGGTCCCCTCGGCCAGCAACTGACCTTCATAGACCTTCGGCATGACAGTCTCCTTGATCCGAATGCAAGCAGAGCATTGTACCGGGAATCGGGGAAACACGAAATTCGCCGCAGACAGCCCCCGGGCCGGCGGCTCAATCCAAGCCGCTGAGCACTTCGATGATGGCCCGGCAGAATTGAGGCAGATCGGACGGGCGTCGGCTGGAAACCTGGTTGCGATCGATCACGACCGGCTCATCCACCCAGTGCGCCCCGGCGTTGACCAGGTCATCCTTGATACCCGGGGTGCTCGTGCATTGGTAGCCGGCCACGATCCCCGCGCTGATCGGGATCCATCCGGCATGACAGATGTGGGCCACGAGTTTGCGGGCTTCGTGGAACTGGCGCGTGAGTTGTTTGACCTCCTCGTCGCGGCGCAGTTGGTCGGGAGCGAAACCGCCGGGGATCACCAGCGCGTCGAAATCGGCCTCCTCCATCATGTCGATGGCCGCATCGGCCTTGCAGGGATAGCCGTGCTTGCCGGTGTAGACCCGGCCTTCCACGGGCCCGGCCACGGTCACGTGCATCCCTTCCTCCTCCAGGCGCAGCTTGGGATACCACAACTCCAGGTCTTCGTAGACCTCGTCCACGAACATCAACACGCGCTTGTGCATCAGTTTTCCCATCGCGGCCTCCGTATGTCCGCACCGACTCGGCGCGGACATTCCCAGACCCAGGCGTTCGGCTATACGATCGTTACGGGTAACTGATTTTCACTTCGTAACTGCCGGCCGGTGTGATCAGATCGTTGGCCAGGTTCACCAGGTTGAACTCGAGCAGGTGGTAATTGGTCCTGCCGCGCGGCATGTCGTAGAACGTGGCGTGCAGGGCGTACTGCGGCAGCGCGCGGTTCGCCGCCACGCCCTGTCCTTCGCGCGCGCGAATCGATTCGGCGGTCCGCCGCGATTCAACAAACACCAGATTCTCCGTCGCGCCGGATTGATTCAGCGAGGCGCGAATCCGCGCCAGAAAGATGCGGAAATCCGCCGTGGGATCCGAAGTGCGGTTGAGCACCGTGTCCATGACGATGACGGTCCGTCCGCCGGTTTGGCGAATCTCCGGAAGCGCGGCGATCTTCTCCACCGCCATGTCGGTCGCGTGGGTCAGATCGGCTGAACTGAGGCCGGTTCCCCGGTCGCCCTTGCGTGTTTCCACTTCCTCGGCGCGCGATCTGGGTTCGCTGCGGCAACCGCTCGCCAACAGCAACACGGCCAACATCGATACGGTCATCCAACGAATCATCATGGTGATTGCTCCTCGTGTTGCGCACCTTACCGGTCGGCCCGGCGGACTTCCAGGCGGTAGTCGATCGCGCGGGTGCTGGTGGCCGAAGCGGCCAGGTAATCCGGCTGGGCCGATTCCAGTCGCTTGGCTCGCCAGGTCATTTGCGGATGGATCGGCTGGCGGGATTCGTCCAGCCAGATCACGCGGTATTCGATCCAGATGCTGCGGCCCTTGCGCTCCCGGACGGGCTGGGTCATCCGCAACAGCCCGACCTCGTTGCGCGTCAGTTGGGCGTCGCCGAATACGATCTGATCGCGCAGGCGCATGTCGCTGAGCGTGACCTTGCCGTAACTCGAGGTCGATTCGTAGCGCGGCTCGATGGGCTTGTGGCACCCGGCGACCAACATCGCGGCCAGTCCGAGCATCAGGGGACGAAGTCGTGATTGCATGATGACCTCCAGTAGGCAAGACGTACCCGGGTATGCGTTTATTCTATCGTGCTCGATCGATCGTCTCGACATCGCGTTGCTTTGGTAGCGTTAAATTCTGTTTCAAACGTGCCATTTCTTCGGTGCGCGGTCGGTACGGTGGATGTTCCATGCGAGTCAGCCGTTCGTACCGGTGGCAACCGGGCGGAGGCATTGCGATCACGCGGCCGCCCTCGGCAACGTGGCGGTAGAGATCGCGATCCAACGCCTTGTCGCCGGCCATGCCCTGCGGACCGGGCTGCAAGACAAGTCCCTCGCGGCCGAGCATCTGCTCCCACTGCTGATAGGTCGTGTCCCGCAGCATGCCGCGCGCGTGCAGGCCCTGCAGCCAGCGTTGATCGGGGGTGGTCAGATCGTACCCTCCCAGCAGGTAATGCTGTCGGGCCGGGGCGCCCGGCGTGTGGCGTGTGGAATACAGAGGTCGATCCGACCACGGCGGCATCCCGCGCCCCCCGCCGTTGTGCATCCGTAGAAAGTAGACTGCCGGATTGCCCGGCGCCCCGCCGTGCAGATCGTGCCAGGTCGAATCCGAACCGGCGTCGTTTTCGATATGCAGGCCGATGTCATGCGGACCGGAACCGAGCTTGAGCGGGATGAGAAAAACGCTCCGCGGCAGGCAGGCCAGGTGACGCGGATCGGCCTCGGACGCCGCTTTGACGCCCAATCCCGCCACCGCGGAACCGACACCGGCCCAGGTGACTTCGTCTTTGTCCATCGCCGAACCGACCACCGCCGCAATCATCCCGCCGATCACCATGAGATTGCCGATGTCGCTGCGCGTTTTGCGCTGCGGCTGGTTCGACCACCACCGCGGAAACTGCGACAGCGTCCACAGATCAACCAGCGGCAACGATCCGGCAACGGAGCGCGGCTGCCCGTCCACCGTCACCTGCGCACCGGGCCGGGGCGCTGTGCGGCCGTCCGGAACGTATCGGACAAACTGGTTGTCCTCGCCGTAGGCCTGCTTGACCGGACCGCGGCCGACATCGAGGATGAGCAACGTGTCGTAATCGCCCCGCCGCAGCGCTGCGATCAAGGCGCCGTGACGGCTGTCCAGTTCCACCACGCGCTCGAACGCCCGGTCGGCCAGGTCGCTGCGCCCGGACAATTGCGAGTTGAGTGCGACAAGCATATACCCCAGCACAAACTCCGATTCAATCGCCGCGCCGGTTGGCTGGTTCGGATCGTCCCCCGCGAAATTCCGCAGGGCGAACAGGGAATTGGCCGCGGCCGCGCGAGCGTTCTCCCAGTCCTGCTGCAACATCGACAGCGCCGCAACATAGTAAAACGCCATCGCCTGCTCGAACGGCTCTCCCGTCCAGACCTTCAGTCCCTCGTACAACAACGTGGAAGCGACGACGCGGTCCGGCCGGTTCACTCCGCCGCCGGTCAGGTACTCGTACGCCCGCATCAGGGCTTTCTCCGCTTCGTACCGATCGCCATCGGCCAGGGCGGCGATGCCCAGGCGCAGGTTGTCGATGACCACGTTTTCGCTGTCGAGATCGGCCGCGGCCCGGCGGACCTGCTCGCGGTAGGCCGGATACTCGTGCCGGTAGAACAAACGCGCCAGTTCATCCACACGCCGGGCCCGTTGCGAAGCGCAGCCGCTGACAAACAGAATCAGGATGAGCAACAGGCAGCGGATCATCGGATCAATCCAGTTTGTTCCGCACCACGGTGCGCTTGACTTCGTAACGGTCTTCCCAGACGAGCAGATCACTGGCCAGTTCGGTCAGCCGGAACGCGCAGAGGTAGGTATCGCTGCGGCCGGTGTGGCCGAATTGCGTCAGCGCCGAGAACGTCGCCGCCAGGGCATGCGTAGGCACGGCCCGTCGGCCCCACACCTCGCGCTGGCGCCGGTTGAGCGCTTCGGCGGCCTCGGCCGAAAGAACAAACGCCAGGTTCCGCTGACGCATTGCATCGGATTCGTTCAGTCGCGCGCGCAACCGATTCATGAACACCCACCGCTCGCGCAGAGGCAGGACATCGTTGGTCTGATTCGACACGCGATCCAGCGTGATAATCCAAAAATCGCTATCGGCCGAACGCCCGGCTACCGCTCGTGAATTGAGCAGCGATTCGACCATTTGATCGGTCATGGCTTGCAGATCGTCCGGGCCGAGCCGTGTATTTGAAACGCGCGGGGCACTGCACCCGGCCGAAACCAGCACAGCAAGAATGATGGCAATGGCGTTTCTCATTGCGTTTTCACCATGCCCGACAACACAAACCAGACGTTCAGCGCATTAAACGCCGCATGAATGAAAATCGGCGGCCAGAGACTGCCGGTCCTTTCGTAAGCGTAGCCCAGCCCCACAGCAAGGACGAACAGCGCGGGTATCGTATGCCACGCGATCGGGGAAAAATGAATCACTGCAAACAGGCCGCTGGCGATGACGATCGTCACCCAGCGTCCGCGAACCAGGCCCGACTGTTGCAGCCCGGTCTGAAGCAGTCCGCGAAAAATGATCTCCTCAAAGAGCGGCGCCAATCCGATGGCCGAAACGATGAGCGCCCATTTTACGCCCGGCGAGTTCGTGTCCAGCAGCGCCACCAGCGCCTCGTGAGCGATGCGCGGCGGCTCCACACCCAGCAGGATCAACAGCAGGTAGAGGAGGATGGACGTGGCCATCGTCAGAAGAACAATCGCCCCACAGCCCAGAACCATGACCGCCAACGAAGCGCGCGGTTGACCGAAGCCCAGGCCGAATGCCCCCACCCCCCCCTGCGTCGCGTTCCCACCGCGCCAAAGGATGAAAATCACCACCGGGAGCATGCCCGCCTGGCCGATCAGCATCCGTAACATCGTGTCGGAGGGCGCTGGGGTTTCGCCATTGTTTTCCAGTATGCCCGCAGCCATCCCTCCCACAACGAACGCTCCCACGAAAAGCAGTCCAATCCCGATGCCCAGGTCCGCGAGGTTCAGTTTCCCATTGCGTTTGGGAGCGTGCTGAAAAGCCCTGCCGCTCAAGATTCCCGTGGCGATCAGCGTGATCAACGTCAAAGCCGCCAGCACCAGCAGAATCACCGTGAAGCGCGTGTCGGCGGCGGGATCGGTCTGGGCGCAGGTCAGTAACAACGTTTTCATCGGTTCGGTTTGAGCCCCTGTGGGGTACGCTCTACACTGGCACGATCGACCGCCGAGGAATTGCCGTGCCGGATATTCTTCATGAGATTGTCGCCCATAAGCGCGTGGAAGTCGAACGCGCCAAGGCCGCCGTCCCCGCCGAGGAATTGCGCCAACGCATCGCCGATCTGCCCGGCCCGCGCAATTTCTTCCGAGCCGTCACCCGCACCAGCGATACGGTCAACGTGATCGCCGAGGTCAAGCGCGCCTCGCCCTCGGCGGGACTGATCTGTGAAGACTTCGATCCGGTGGCCATCGCCTCGGCTTACCGCGAAAACGGAGCCGTCGCCATCAGCTGCCTGACCGACGAGAAGTATTTCCAGGGCCGGCTGGAGCACCTTTCGCAGATCAAGGAGGCGGTGGGGCTGCCGGTGCTGCGGAAAGATTTCATCATCGATCCGTACCAGTTGCTGGAAGCCCGCGCCGCCGGGGCCGACGCCGTCCTGCTGATCGGCGAGGTGCTGGCCGAGGCCGAGCTGGTCGATCTGCTGATCGGGGCGACGGAACTGAAGCTGACGACTCTGCTGGAAGTGCACGACACGCAGACGCTGCTGCGCGTTCGACCGCACATCGGCTTTCCTCACGCCGGCTACGGCCTGCTGGGGGTGAACAACCGCAACTTGCGCACGATGAAAACCGACCTGACGCACACGCTGCGCATGCTCGATCTGATTGAAGACCCGAGCATTCTCGTCAGCGAATCGGGCATCCGCACGCATGAAGACGTGGTGAAGTTACGGAGCGCGGGCATCCGAGCCGTTCTCGTTGGCGAGCACCTGATGAAACAGCCCGACCCCGGCGCCGCGCTGCACGCGCTGATCCACGGCAACCGGGACTAATCCTGCTATCGGAGCCGGGCTGCACGCAGCGATTGAATCCGGACCTTCGTCGCCCTTCGCCAAGCTCAGGGCTTCTCAGGTCCGGCTTGATATGACAACAAATCAACGAATCAACGAATCAACCATTTAACCAGTTAACCAATCAACAAATCAACCAGTTAACCAGTTTGCCAACTCACGCCTCGATATCGATGTGGTTTTCGCCTTCGGCGTCCTTGAAGGTGCGGGTTTGTTCCTGCGAATCCTGCTGTTGACGCTTGCGGCGCTTCTGCTGCTGCTCGCCATCCTCATCGCGCACACACATTTTCTCAGCGTCGGCTTCGGTCGAATCTTCGACAGACTCCAGATGCTGATCGAGCAGTTCCTTGAGCTTCTGGCTGGCCAACTCCTGCTGACGCTTGGAAGCATCGTTGGCCCGGTCGATCTGGCTCTGCTGCAGGGCGGCCTGGGAAGCGCTGGCGGCAATGTTGGCGTGAATCGAACTCATCGTCATAAGCTCGCTTTCGGGCGTCCGTTATTTGACATATCGGCAAAACCCGTCCTGCCCCTTGATCGGACTCGTTCGAATAAGTCCTGTAACCGCATAGGGATGGGATTATCGGGACGAAAGATGAATCAGGCATCGTCATCGATTCGCACGGCCAACAGCGTGATGTCGTCGGTCCGCTCGTGCAGGCCGATGAACCGGCGGATTTCCCACAGCACGTGATTGACCAGATCGTTGGCGGTGCGGTCGGCCATGTCCAGCATGGCGCGATAGAGGCGGTCGCGGCCGAATCTCCGGCCTTGGAAATCCTGGGAATCGGTTACGCCGTCGGTGTAGATCAACAGCACATCCCCGCCCCGCAGATCGAGCAGCCCCTTGTCGTAGGACTGATGGGGATCGATACCGATGGCCATGCCGCCGACGCCCAACGGGGTAATCTTGCCGTTGCGCAGCAGCAGGGCCGGGTCGTGCCCCGCGGAACAGTAAGTCAGCCGCAGTGTGGTGGTGTCGAGCGTGCCGTAGAAGACGGTGGCGAACTCGTTGTCGCGCGTGTCCTGGACCAGCGAGGCGTTGACGCGCCCGATGATGGCGTCGAGGTCGTACACATCCTGCACGTGGGCGCGCAGGGCGGCACGGACCGAAGCCATGAGCAGGGAGGCGGCCACGCCCTTGCCGACGACGTCCCCGACCACCAGCCCCAGGGAATGCTCGAAGGGGATGATGTCGTAAAAATCACCGCCCAGCTCAAAGCAGGGTTCGTACCGGGCGGCCACGTCGACCGGTCCCGACTTCGGTGGGACGGAGGACATCAACCGGCGTTGGACGTCCGCGGCGAGTTGCACCTGCCGTTCGATGCGCTCGGATTCCTTGCGGTAGGCATCGAGACGGGCGTTTTCGATGGCGCCGGCGGACAACTGGCCGATCGCCTGGAGCAGTTCGCACTCGTATGCGCTGAACCGGCGCACCTGGTCGGTGTAAATCCGCATCACGCCCAATTGGCGTCCCCAGTAAATCAGTCCCGTGATCAGAATCGACTTCAGCCCCTCGGCGCGCGCATCGCCGGGGTAAAGCACGCGCGCGTCGGCGGCCATGTCTTCCACGTACACCACTTCGCCGGCCAGGGCGCTGCTGTCCAGCGGGTTGTTTTCCAATCGGATCGGACCCTTGGACAGGTACTGCTCGGAGAGATTCCAGGCCGCGCGCGGAATCAGTTCCTGCTGATTTTCATCGAACAGGCGGATCGAGACCGCCTTGGCGCCCATGACTTCCGCCGCCGAGCGGCAGACCGTGCGCAGCAGCTTGTCCAGATCGCGTTGCCCGGCCAAAAGCGTACTCAAGCGGTAGAGCGTCGCCATCTCATCGGCACGCTGCTGCAACTGCACATCCTGCGCGCACAACTGTCCGATGGCCCCGGCCAGGAGGTGGGCAAAACGGATGGCTTCGGTCTGCCGGAAGCGATCCATCGACTGGACGGCTTCGATGAAGGCGTCACGCTGGTCGGCGGGGATACCGAAACGTTCCGCCAATCGCTTGGCTTCGGTGACAGCGGGCCGGCAAAGGACATCCATCACGCGACCGGTCAGGCGAAGCGAGCCCAGCGAATGCCCGTCCACCGTAATGCGCGCATGGATGGGCTGGTCCAGCAGATCGCCGCGGCCGTTTTGCACGGTCTGCTGCAACACCCATTCGCGTTGGGCCAGGCGGCTGCAATCGGTCGGACGGGTCATCGGCTGATCGCTGGGGTCCACGAACATCGCTTCCAGGCCGGTGATCGCCATGAAAGCGTCCTGGATTTCCTGCAGCACACCGCTGCGGATCAACTGATCGAGACGTTCAACCACAATACATACTCCGTCACCCGCCCGATCAGGCGGATGCGTGGCAGGTCATCGGGGGTAAGATGGAGTGCGATGATACGATTTACCCGGCGCTCTTTCCATCGGCATCGGTCTGTCCCCAAAGCCGGCGCAACAACGGCAGCAGCGGATCGTTGCCCGCCAATTCCTGCATGCGGTCCAGCGCCTGTGTCACCTGGTCGACGTCCTGGCGCTGGTGGCCGAGGTAGGCCAGGACAAACGCCATTTCCGCAAGGGGCTCGTCCCCGGCCAGGTTGCTGCGCAGATTGGACTGCACCGTCGCCAGGCGTGATTCGCAGGGAAGCAGCGGTCGCCGGTACCGGGCCGAGATCATTTGCGGATGGTCATCAAACAGTTGCCGCAGGCGGCGGGTGGCCGAAAGGTACATGCCCGCGCCGATCCGGGCATTGGCCTGACCGACCAGCGCCGGAGGATAGTTTGGCTCAAAGCGTAACGCCGCGCTGTAATACTGTTCGGCATCAAAATACCGTTCCCCGGCCATGGCCTGCTCGGCGCGGCTCATGGCACGATTCAACGGATGATCCCCCTGGCCGACGAAGCTGTCGACCGAAGGCATCTCGTAATCCAGCTTGCTGAGGATTTTCTCCAAGGTGACCTGGGTATCGGGCTCCGGGGATGGGGCGTCCGGGTCTTTTGTGGATTGCTCTTCGATGCGGCGCAACAGGTCGAGATACACGTCACGGCCGGTTTCGACCTGCTCCCGCTCGCGCATCGCGCCAAACATCGATCGATTCATCGCCTGCATTTGGCCAGCGCGATCCGAAACCGATTCACGCTCGGCCGGTTTTGTTAAGCCCGACCGTCGTAACTGTTCGCCCAGACGTTGGCCGATCGCGGGGAGGGTCGTGTTCTGGATGAGCATGGAATCGGCAAACGGCTGCGCGGCAACCGGTGCCGCCTGCGTGGCGGAGGCGTCGGATTCCGCATCCGGCGGTGTGATCCCGGAGTATGGCGTAGCGTTCGGCGCCTTGTACTGAAAATCCTGCGGTTTATAGAGCGGCTCGTAAGTCAGGCCCTTCAGGGGCGAGGTGTTGACGCGCACCACGTTGCCCCGGGCGTCCATCCCCTGGGCCAGAGTTTGCTGAGAAAAACGGGCGGGTTGGCTGTAATTCAGTGGCGATACACCCAGTCGCGCGCCGGAATATGCGGTGGCGTTGTAACTGTTGTAACCACCGCTCGCCACGTTACCCACAGAGACCCCGGCGCCCGAACGCTGGAGAAACTGGGAACCGGAATAGGGATTGGATGACGCCAGGTTGGCGCCGGGCGCTCGGCCGTACGACTGCGGCGGAGTATAGCTGCGGCGATGGAAATCGTAGAGCTCGTTGGAGCCCAGGTTTCCGCGAAACTCATTGGGGGCGGTGTAACCGATGTTGCCGCGGAAATTACCCAAGCCGGCCAGGTTGCCCGTCACCAACGCATTACCGATGCGCTGGGTTTGATAACGACCGATCGTTGAACCGTAATAATCCCTCAAAGCCGTAGTGTTGCGACCCCCGGAGCCCGCACGGAGATTGTTATCCAGTCGATCGCCGTATCCCAGTCCGAAGCCGCTGTTGTTTGATTGCCTTACGTGTCGGCCGCGTCCCAAACCGTATTGGCCCAGGGCTGGAACCGCACTCATTATCAACACCAGAACGAAAAGTACGGTGTAGCGCAAACCCATGGCGTCACCTCCTTTTGTCATTGTATCCCCGACAAATGGCCAGGCGAATCGCATAATCAAGATACCCATACGGCTTCAAACCGGCCTGATGCGCCCAAACGCCTGCTCCGCGTTACACGCTGCCGATAATGGCCCGGCTGATCGGCTGGATCATCAGCGGCAGAAGCCGATCCTCGGCCAGTTTTTCCGCCACAACCGTCAATTCGTTGAAAATCGCCGGCAGTTGTTCCACGGAGTCGAACGGACCCAGACGACGCAACGTCATGAACACGCTCAACGGCTCGGTGCGGTAACGCTCACGGCGGACCTCCGATTGGCGGGTGCGCGTTTTCACCTCGAACCACGCCTGAAGATCGCAGCGCGGCGACAGCGCCATCCCGAACGCCGGCTGGACATCTAGGGCCCGCGATTCGGGCCAGTCCAGAAGTCGGCTGAGCGGAGCGTTGTCCATCAACGCCTCGCGGACGATCTGGTTGTGATTGGCCTTGCACTCGAAATCAAAGCCGAAGAGCACCTCCAGCGCGTCGATTTCCAACGGGCTGATGGTTAAAAACCACGGGCTGACCTCCAGGATCAAGCGGTGCAGGGCGTAGGCCTGGTTCAGGTCATCGGGATTGACCACACCGCTGCGCAGCGACTGGCGTTGCAGCGCCATCCACTGGTACTGCCCCTCGCGCCGCGGACTTTCCAGCGCCAACTCATCGGGGTAGGTGCGCAGACGGTTCATGCCCGGCTCGGCTTGACGAATCCGGTCGAAGAAGTGGATCACCGTCTCCCGCTCCGTCGGCATTTCCAGCTTCAGGGCGAGCTTCTGGTTGACGTAGAAATCGGTGCACAGGGCGGCGTAGTTGGTGGCCATGACCGTTCGGTCCTCATTTTAACAAATTTGGGTAATCTTTTATTATATCGGCTGAGGATGGCCGAAGCGAGCCAAAACGGATGTCCGCTTCCACAGATCGGTAATTTTGTGGTAAGCTGCGGGTTTACGAATACGGAGTGCGGCCACGATGACCATCAACGAATCGCTCCACGCCCTCTTCCTGGTCGACCAGCAGGTACGGGGCCTGGAAAGCCGGCTGGATGGAGCGCGCCGGCACGTTCGGGTGCAGCAGATCAAGATCGACCAACTCACCCAGCAGCGCGACGAGATTCTGAATCAACTCAAGCAGGCGCAAGCGCACGGCGGCAGCCTGGAAAACGAAATCAGCGCCATCGACGAGCGCATCGATAAGCTGCGCAGCCAGATGAACACCGCCAAGACCAACAAGGAGTATTCGGCGTTCTTGGTGGAGGTCAACACCTTCAAGGCCGAAAAAGGAAAACTGGAAGACCAGTTGCTGGAGCAAATGAGCCGCGTGGAAGGGTTCCAGGCCGAACTGCAGGCCATAGAACAGCAGTTGGCTGAGCAGCAGCGCATCAAACTGGTGGCGGACAAAGAACTGGACGAGCGCACCGCCGAAGTCAGCGAACAGCTGAACGCCCTTAAGGCAGACCGGGAGAAGGCGGCCGACGCCGTCAACCCCGAACCGCTGAGCGTCTTCGAGCGGCTGGTTGAAACTTACGAAGGCGAAGCCATGGCTCCGGTCATCGAGGAAGACCGCCGGCGGATGGAGTACACCTGCGGCGGCTGCTACATGCAGATTCCCGTGGAAAAGGTGAATCTCCTGGCCACGCAGGACGTGCTGGTGCGCTGCCCCAGCTGCTCGCGCATTCTCTTTCTCGAAAGCGAGCTGAAAGCTTCCATGGCCGGTAAAGGATGATGGATCGGCCTGTCCGCCCCCACTGCCGGTAATCCTCAAGGCCGTTCGCCCGACCGGTCGATACCGCTTACAACGCCTCGGTTACGGTAAACCGTTACCTCGCGAGCCCATGATCGGCCGTCGATTCCAGCTTCGCTCTCCATTGCAGGCATCGCCCGGGGCGATGTGCTTGTTTATCCTGTGCCTGGTCGCCCTCACCGAACCCCTCGCGGCCCAACCGCTGCAGGTTCGCATTCAGCGTCTGGTCGAGGCGCGGCCGCAAACCAAGAGCACCTGCGCACTCTACGTGGTTGATCTGGCCAATGACTTCGTGCTTGCCCGGCATGACGGCGATCGCGCCGTGATCCCCGCGTCCAACCAAAAGCTGCTGACCACCGCCGCCGCACTGGAAATCCTCGGACCCGATTTCGTCTTTGAAACCAAGCTCCTGAAACAGGACGAAGACCTGATCGTCGTCGGCTCGGGCGACCCGGCCTTCGGCGATGGAAAACTGCTCGGCTCACTCGATCCGCCGATGACCGTCGAAGACATGCTGTCCCGGTGGGTGCGTGTGATCAAGAGTCGAGGCATCACGCGCATCCGGCGGCTGATTATCGATGACCATATCCTTGATCGCCAATTTGTTCATCCCAATTGGCCCGCGGATCAACTGGACCGTTGGTACTGCGCCCAGGTGGCGGGGATCAATTTCAACAACAACTGCCTGGACCTTTACACCGCGCCGACGCAATCGGGGCAGGCCCCGCTGGTGCGCGCCATGCCGATCGATCCGCCCGTTCAGCTCAACATTGTCGCTACAACCAATCCCAACATTCGCACCGATGCGCCCTGGTTCACGCGCAATCCGGGAACCAACCGCATTACCGTACACGGACGCGTCAAGCTGCACCGATCGACGCCCTTCTTCGTCACCATTCACGATCCGCCGAAGTTTTTCGGCGAGTTACTGTCCAATCGCCTGAACAAGGCCGGCCTGACGGTCGGCCCGGTGGCGCCGGCCGACGACCACCCCGACTACCGCAACGCCGAGGTGATCGCCCTGGTGCGCACCCCCCTGCCGGTGGTGTTGCAGCGATGCAACCGGGATTCGCAAAACCTGTTCGCCGAGGCGCTGTTCAGGCGTTTGGGCCGGGAAGCCACCGGCGAGCCCGGTTCCTGGAAGAACGGCGCCGCGGTGTTGCGAAACTATTTCGCCAAACAACTCGGGCCCCAGTCATCGCAACTGGTTATCGACGATGGCAGCGGCATGTCCCGCAAAAACCGTCTGAGTCCGCGCCTGCTTGTGAAAGTGCTCCAGAACATGCACTCCAATGCCAAACTCTGGCCCGTCTACCGCGACTCCCTGGCGCTGGGTGGAACCAACGGAACCCTGGAGCATCGATTCAACAGAGGAAAAATCGTCGGTCGCGTCCTTGCCAAGAGCGGGTATCTCAAGGGAGTGCTCTCGCTGAGCGGTTACATTGAGCACGATCACCGCGCCGTCGCCTTTGCCATCATTCTCAACGACTACACCGGTCCGGTCCACAACGGCAAGGCCCTGATCGACAAGATCGTCCGTGAAATCGACGCCGAGCTGGTCCGCACCGCCCCCCGGCCGTGATCGATCGGCATTACCCTGTACGGGTCGAACTGTTTTTCCGCTCATCCGCCTTGCCATACGGCAAGCGGCATCCCGAACAGCCCGGATGCACGTTCAGCCACGCCCGAACCCAATCCCCGATCCGCCGCCACACGCCCCGACGCCGGCGATGGACCGATGATTCCAAGGATGTTTCAGACCTCTGTCGCATCATCACATTGTAGCCGGTTCTCCCCTGCCCTCGTTCGTCATCGGAGTTTCGCCATTCGTCCGGATTTCCCCCCGCCTCGGCATTGCGGTTACAATTTGCCCTCTTATGAGTACCGATACCGCCCGATTCTACGTCACCACACCGATCTACTACGTCAACGATCGGCCCCACATCGGCCATGTTTACACGACCACCGTGGCCGACGTGCTGGCTCGCTACCACCGGCTGCGCGGGGACGAGGTGTTCTTCCTGACCGGCACCGATGAACATGCGGCCAAGGTCGTCGATTCGGCGACGGACCGCGGCCTGAGCCCGCAGCAATGGGCCGGCCAGAACGCCGCCGCCTTCCGAGACACCTTCGCCCGCCTGGGCATGAGCAACAACGATTTCATCCGCACCAGCGAAGACCGCCACAAAGACAAGGTGCTGGCGTACGTCGAGCAATTGCTGGCAAGCGGCGATGTTTATGCCGGCGAATACGAGGGCTGGTACGATGCGGGACAGGAAGAGTACATCCCGGAAAACAAGGCCAAGGAATACGACTTCCGCTCCCCGATCAACAATCAGCCGCTCGTCCGAAAGCGCGAGAAGAACTATTTCTTCAAACTCAGCGCTTACCGGGATCGGCTCCTGCAACTGATCGAAAAAGACAATCCCACGTTCGTCCAGCCCGAAGCGCGACGCAATGAAGTGCTGGCCCGCATTCGCGAGGGCCTGAACGATGTGCCCATCTCGCGCACGGGCACCGGCGGCTGGGGCATCCCCGTGCCCGGCGACGATGAGCAAAGTATCTACGTCTGGATCGACGCGCTGTTCAACTACCTGACAACCGTCGACACCGACGACCGCATTCGGTACTGGCCCGCCAGTGTCCACCTGATCGCCAAGGACATTCTCTGGTTCCACGCGGTGATTTGGCCGGCCCTGCTGATGGCGCTGGACCGCCCCCTGCCGCACCAGGTCTACGCCCACAGCTTCTGGATCGCCGAAGGCCAGAAAATGAGCAAGTCGCTGGGCAATTTCATTGATCTGGAAAAAATCGACGAATACGTGACGGAGTTTTCGCTTGATGCGTTGCGGTATTTCCTGACCACGCAGGGCCCGATGGGCGCCACCGATGCCGACTTCGCACAGGACAAATTCGTCGCCGTGTACAACAGCGACCTGGCCAACGCCGTGGGCAACTGCGCCAGCCGCGTGACCAACATGATCAACCGGTACTTCGACGGCAAGCTGCCCCCTCACGGGCGGGAGTTCGCCGTATCGCACGAATACGACCGTTCGGCCGAAACGGCTGTCGCCCAATACACCGAGGCGATGGACCGCGTGCATCCGGCCCAGGCCGTCGAAGCGGCAATCAAGCTGATCGGCGACATCGATTCCTACATCGAACAGACCCAGCCGTTCCGCCTGGCCAAGGACCCGGAAAACCTGCCAAAGGTCGGCACGATTCTTTACAACTGCGCCGAGGCGTTGCGCATCGCCTCGCTGCTGCTCTGGCCGGTGATCCCCGATGCGATGGAAAAACTCTGGGAGCGACTGGGACAGACCGCGTACACGCAGGCCCTGGCCAACAATGGCTGCGGACAGTTCTCCCGGTGGATCGCCTGGGGCCAATCCAAGCCCGACACGCCCATCGCCAAGGGCGACCCGCTGTTTCCGAGAGTGGAGAAAAGTTGACCGGTTCATCGGTTAATCTGTTGATCGGTTCATCGGAGAAACACATACAGAGTCAACCTGCATGGGGGACAGTCATGCCGGGCGAATTTGATGATCTTGAAGCGTATCAGGAAGCACGTCGGTTCAGACAACGCGTATTCAAGTTGACTGTTCAACTGCCGGTTGAGGAAAAGTACGTACTTGTACCACAGATGCGACGGGCCGCCCTGTCTGTGACGAATAATATTGCTGAAGGCCATGGCAGCAGGAGTTACAAGCATAACATCAGTTATTTATACCGTTCGCGCGGGAGTTTGAATGAACTGATCGACGACTTGGGCGCATGCGAAGATCAGGATTATTTTCAGCCAAACCACCTGGACGACATGCGACAGCATGCACGCAGCGTGATCCGCTTGATCAATGGATACATCAGCTACTTGCGTAAGCAGATGAATGAGAATAAAACCGATTAACTGATCCACCGATTCACCGATCAACCTGTCCATATGGGCGGCCGGATTCAGGAACTGAGGACCCGTGATTGAATTAGGCATCAACATCGACCACGTCGCCACGCTGCGCGAGGCACGGAAGACTTACGAGCCCGATCCGATCTGGGCGGCGGTGGAAGCGCAACTCGGCGGGGCCGACGGCATCACCTTTCATCTCCGCGAAGACCGCCGACACATCAACGATGACGATGCACAACGGTTGTGCGATGCCGATGTCATCCACGTCAAGCGCAACATGGAACTGTCGCTGGCCGAGGAGATCGTCGCCATCGCCTGTCGCCTCAAGCCAGACCAGGCCACGCTCGTTCCCGAGCGCCGCGAAGAAGTGACCACCGAAGGCGGCCTGGACCTGCCGGTCCACGGCGAGCGCACCGCCGAAGCGTCGAAAAGACTGAAAGAGGCGGGAGTTTTCGTCAGCGCGTTCATCGATCCGGATACGGACCAGGTGGACGCGGCGGCGGAACTGGGCTTCGATGCCGTGGAACTGCACACCGGGGCTTACGCCAATGCTGCGGATGACGCCCGGCAAACGGAACTGTCCCGTCTGATCACCGCCGGCCAGCGCGCGGTCGAAAGCAATCTGCGCCTGCACGCCGGTCACGGATTGAATTACCACAACACGCCGCCGGTCGCCGCGATTGCCGAGATGGCGGAACTGAACATCGGCCACGCGATCATCAGCCGCGCCGTCTTCACCGGCCTGCGCGATGCCGTGCGACAGATGAAAGACCTCATCTAGCTCGGCGCCCCACCTTCGCCCGACAGGGCAAGGTGGGATCAGATACAAAAACCCGGCATGCACGGCTTGGCTACGCCGAAGCCGTGGCACCCCCGGACCGAAACGGCCCGGTTATACATCACGGCTCACAAACCACGCGGAAGCCGACCCACTTGGCGTCGACGTACCACCAGATGCTCTTGGGATCCTGCGGATCGCCACTGTTCCATGTTTCATCTTCGACGTGACGACCGCAACCCTGCGCCGCCAGCAGACCGCCGCCTTCCCAGGATTCCTTATCGTAGTGACCGCCCCGAGCAACCATATCCGCCCCCGTCCCGGTCACCCACTCGCAGACGTTTCCGGCCATGTCGTAGACACCCAGTGCATTGGGTTCCTTGGAGCCGATCTCAAGCGTGCTGTGGACGCCCAGATCGTCGTTGTAGGAATTCTCACCGTACACGGCATGTTTGTCGGCCTGTTCCTCGGTCAACGGTTTGTCCGGGTCCATGCCGCCCATGCGTAAGGCATGCTCCCATTCCGCCTCGGTGGGCAGACGGTACGCATGCCCGGTCTGACGTGAAAGCCACTTGCAGTAAAACTCGCCCACCCGCCGCTGCACCCCCAGCAACGGCATATCGTACATGCCGAATCCGTGATCGGCTGTCGGATAGGGCTTGGAGGGCCTTAATCCCAGCGCTGTCGCAATCGACCGGAGATGATCGTCAGGCAGGTCCTTGCCGTCCACCCAGGGCATGACCTGATCCCATGTCACCTCGTGCTTGCCGATGTAGAACGGCTTGATTCCCCGTTGCGGATCCCCGGGCACCAGCACCATGTCAAAATCAATCTGCGAGCTGCGAATGGTATCGGTGAACTGCGCAGGCGTGGCCTTCAGATCGTCTTTGGCCCTCATGGGCCCGCCCTTGATCAGTTCGACCTTTTCGTCGGAAAGCAAGCCGGCCGAATCAATCACCACGCTGATGGCAACCGACTCGCCGATGTCTTCATCGGTCATCGGGACTATGGAAAACGGATTGGTATAGCGGACGTTGAAGACGCCGCGTTCGAACTGGAACCGGCTTTCCAGGCGTACTTCCCCGCCATCGTCTCCAATCCGGGCGGGAATCGCGATGGACTTGGTAACGCCGTTGAGCTGGAAATCGCCGACGAGCAGGTGCGTCGCATCGAACAGCGCAGCGGGATTGGGTTTGACCGCACGGACTTCGCTGCTGGTGAACGTGGCGAGGTTGTTGTTTTCCGTATCAAAGAAACCGCGTTCCTTGAGAGCCCGGGTCAGCGTGGGGTGTTCCGACCAGAGCGTATCGAGCGCGATCTGCATGCGAACCTGGCGGATGCGGCGCCTGTCATCGAGAATCATCGTGCCGGTGATCTCGCCCGGCGGATCGCCCAGCGCCAGGTTCCAGCCGCCGCCGACCGTTAACACCCGGCCCAACACCTGCTTGGATGCCGTGAAATTGATCCAGATGTTATTGGAGGTCAGGGCGATGGCGATGTCCGAAGCGTCCGGTTCCACGAGAGGTGGATTGCGCGGCTCGGCGACAATCGCCTCGTCACTGGGCGGCAGTATTTCATCCGGCCAGAACCACCAGACCAATCCCGCACCCAACCCCAACAGCAATCCGATCGCGAGGACTTTCTTCCACATGGTCAACCCCTTTCGCGTGATATCGTCACCGTTCCGTTGCTGCGATGCACGATGGCCGCACGCGCGTTCCTGCAAAAGTGACGCGCGCCGTTGACACGCTACGTTCAAATATTTTCGTGGTGGATTTTCGTTCACCGATGCAACCGCGACATGGCGAAAGAACCTGGGACCGCACGGCGTCTTTGTTGGCTCGGCTACAGTTCGCGGCGAACGGGCGTGGACATGGGGGCAGCGGAATTGCCTGAGGGCTTGGTCACGTAACGCCGCTCGATTCGGGCGGAGAGGCGACAGAGCAATTCGTAGCAATGGGTGCGGGCCAGTTCGGCCAGACGCGGTACGGAATTGGGCGCCTGCGGATCGCCGGCGTACACCTCCACCTCGGCGCCGAGTTGGGCGTCGGGAATTTCAGTCACATCCACGGTCAGTTGGGCCATGGACACCCTGCCGCGCACGGCCGCGTGCTGACGGTTCGGTCCGATGCGCACCACGGCGCGGTTGCTCAGGGCGACCGGGTATCCATCGGCATATCCCAACGGCACCACCGCCAGGCGCGAATGCCGCCACGTGGTGAACGTCCCGCCGTAGCCCACCGGCGAACCGGCCGGAACCTCGCGCAGGTGCGCGATGCGGCTGAGCCAACTGACGATCGGCTTGAGAACCGGGCGGTTCGTTTCGCCGCCGGCCAGGTCGGTATCGCCCAACCCGAACAGCGACAGTCCGATCCGCAACATCTGGCGATGGTACTTGCGACCGCGCAGCATGGCGTGGGTGTTGGCGAAGTGGACAACCACCCCCTCTCCCTTCAAGGGCGAGGGTCGGGGTGAGGGTGAGCTTCCATGACTTTCGCAGCGAGGGGAATCTGCCGCCTGCCTCGGTCCCTGTCCCACATGAGGGAGGGAGGTTTTCAAGACCTCAGCGCAGCGTTCGAGCACGGCATCCAGCGCCGCCATCTGCCGGTCGGTCATGATCGGATCGGTATCGGCCGAGGCCGGATGGGTGAAGATGCCGGACAGTTTCAGCCAACGCCGCTCGCCCAGTGTGGCCAGCAGTCGCTCGGCCTGCTCGGCCGACATCCCGCAGCGCGACATACCCGTATCGATTTCCAGGTGGATCGGCATCACGGCGCCCAGGTGCTTTCCGATCTGTTCGATCTGATCGGCGTGCTCGGGGCTGTGGACGGTCAGGTGCATTCGGCCGGAGACCAGAGCCCGGTAGACCGGATCGCGTCGATCCAACTCATGCACGGGCATGAGCACCAGCAGGGGTGCGGTGATCCCGGCTTCGATAAGCTGGCGCGCCTGGTCGCCGTTATAGACCGCGAGCATGGAGACGCCGTCTTCCGCCAGCCGCCGCGCCACGGGCACACAACCCAAACCGTACGCATCGGCCTTGACCACGGCGCAGAGATCGACATCCCCCCCCGCCCATTGCCGGATCGAGGCGTGGTTTTCGCTGAGGGCGGCGAGGTCGATTTCAAGCCAACTGGGGTGAATCATGACGGTGCCGTTTTCCGAAGCGTTTGCCCGAGGCGATTTGCTCACCGGACCGGCGGGCGTATAGGATATCCTAGTCGGTTGTTAATGATAGTGTCGGCCGGTCGATCAGAACCGGTTGAAAAATGCAAGCGTAGCCGGGTGAGGGGTCCGTACGCCGATCGCGCCAACCACGGGGACGTTAGCGCCATCCGCGTCGGGCCTTTCGCCAAGGCGACAAGGTTCGTTCATTATGAGTGAAATTTTTGAATTGTCGCGCACGTTCGACGACCTCGAATTGCGCAGCTCCATCCTCAAAGGGATCCGTCAGGCCGGGTTCGACCATCCGACCCATATCCAGGCCCAATTGATTCCCCTGATGTTGGCCGGCGGCGATGTGCTGGGCCAGGCCAAAACCGGCACCGGCAAGACCGCGGCGTTCGGCCTGCCCATCCTCAACCACGCCGAAGAGGACGGCGGCGCGCAGGCGCTGATCCTGGCACCCACGCGCGAATTGGCCGTGCAGATCGTCCGGGAGCTGAACGAGTTGGGCAAGTTCACGCCGATCCGCTCCGCCGGGGTGATCGGCGGCGAGGGATTCAAGAAGCAGATCAACGCCATCAAGACCGGAGCGCAGATCATCGTCGGCACGCCCGGACGCGTCATGGACCTGCACCGGCGCAAGCAACTGGATTACGGCAAGCTCCGCTGGGTGGTGCTCGACGAGGTCGACCGCATGCTCGACATCGGCTTCCGCGAGGATATCCGCCACATCCTCTCGGGCATCCGGCACGAAGTGCAAACCGTCTTCGTCAGCGCCACGATCAGCGAGGAGATTGAACGGCTGGCGCGCAAGTTCATGAAGGCCGACTCCGAACGTCTGACCACCGAGGCCAGTTCGTTGACGGTTTCGCTGGTGACACAAAAGTATTTCGCCGTTCAGCCCTGGGACAAGCGGCGTCTGCTGACGCACCTATTGACGCACGAGGAACCGGCTCTGACGGTCGTCTTCTGCCGAATGAAAGTCACCGTGCGCGATGTGACACATCACCTGAAGAGGCAGGAGATCGATGCGTTCGAGATTCACGGCGACCTGCACCAGTCCAAACGCAACCGCATCATGAAACGGTTGCGCGAAGGCAAGCTGGAGGTCCTGGTGGCATCGGACCTGGCGGCGCGCGGGCTCGACGTCCCGGGCATCACCCACATCATCAACTACGATCTGCCGGAAGATCCGGAGATTTACGTCCACCGCATCGGCCGCACCGCGCGCGCCGGGGCGTCGGGCACGGCCTGGAGCTTCGTCACCGCCGAGCAGGGTCAACTGCTGACCGAGATCGAAAAGCTGACCGGCGTGCTCATCGAAAAAATGGACTACCCCGATTTCTCGCCCTCGGACCCTCCGCAGGCCTGGCGCGAAAAAATCAAGGCCGAGCAGGCCGCCCAGAAGGTGGCCGAATCCCGCTTCACCGCCCCCCACCACAAGATCGACCACGAGAATCCCGATCCGCAGTTGTTCCCGGGCGGCGTGGCGCCAAAGGGACCGCCGAATCGCACGCTCGGGTCGCGCATCCGCCGAAAAGGGCGAAAATAGTCGTCTGCTGATGCGCGATTTGCCGCATTGTCCGGAACGATGGAAATCGCTCTCCGTCACAAGTCCTCGAATTCCGTGAGCCGCGCACGGAACCATCCGCCCAAAAAGTAAAAGGCACCGAGCTGTTTCCACTTGGATGCGGAATTGCTGTTATAATGTTCCCGTCACTTGGTTTGGGGAAAGCCATGTCACCTGCGATGTACGTTTTCATTCGCACTTTCAGGAGAACCTGTAACATGTTGCACTCACATTCCATTTCATTGGGCCGACTGGGCGCCGGTGGGGTGTTCTGCTTGTTGGTCGTCTGTGTTTCACTGGCTCAAGCCGCGGACGACATCGCGGAATCGGCCAAGCAGCCCACGCACAAACTCAGCGAAGTGTTGACGCTGGAGGAAGGCGGCAAGCAGATCATCATCAACACGTTTTGTGTCGATGCCCGGGGGCGCCTGCTGGCCGCATGCGGCGGGAACACCAAGCACTACGTCAAGAAAGGCGACTCCTACGAATCGATCCAGATGAGCGGGCCAAACGAATTGCGCGTTCTGGATGCGACCGGTAAGACCCTCAAAGTGGTTCCGCTGCCGATTCAGGCCAGCGCCATGAACATCGCCCCCGACGGATCGATTTACATGGGGAGCGGATCGCAACTGATCAAGCTGGATAAGGATTACCGGATCGTGGCGACCGCCGATTCGCCGAGCCAATCCAAGCCCAGCCCGGAGCAGGAAGCCAGGAAGCAGCAGATGCGCGAGGAATTGCAGCGTAGTCGAAAAACACTGCAGAATCAGATCGATCATCTGAATCAGAAACTGAGCAATCCGAAGACCAGCGACTCGGTGAAGCAGCGCATGACCAAGCGCATCGAGCAGTATGAGCAGTCGCTCCAGGACACCGACCAGTCCCTGAACAACTTCGACGCGTACTTCGCCTCACTGAACCGTTCACGATCACGGATCACCGGGATCGCCACCACGGCACAGGACGTGTTCATCTGCTGCAACATGACCCGGGGCTACGGCTACGCCATCCACCGGATGGACACCAACCTGGCCAACCCAACGCAAATCACCGAGAAACTGAGCGGCTGTTGCGGCCAACTGGACATCCAGACACATGACGGCAAGGTGTATGCAGCGGAGAACTCCCGGATGCGCGTGATCTGCTACGATCGCGACGGCAAGCGACTGGGCATGTGGGGCCAAAATGCGCGCAAGAGCAAATCCCTTGCCGGATTCGGCGCCTGCTGCAATCCGATGAACATCCGCTTCGGCAGCGACGGCTTCTGCTACACCTCCGAGGCCAGCGTCGGAGCGATCAAGCGGTTCTCACCGGACGGCGAATTCCAGCAACTGATCTGCCAGGCCGAAAATATCCCCAGCTGCAAGCACACCCCCATCGGCCTGTCTCCCACCGACGGGCGGATCTACATGCTCAACGCACCGCAATCGCAGATCTTCGTATTCAAGCCCGCCGAACAGGCGGCCCAAGTCAACACCGGAGAAACCACCGATGGCTAAGCACCTCCTGCGCGGTTTGGGGTGGTGGTGCTTGCTGATTTGTATGTCGGGTTGGGCGGAGTCGGCCCGTGCGGAATCGCAACCGCAACCCGTATCCATGCTGGTGATGGATCCGCTGTGCACGCAGTTGGCCTGCGATTGCGTGGAAGGGTATGCCCAGCGCGATTACAAACAATTGGCTTCGTTTCTCGGCCAACGGATCGGCCGGCCCATGAAAGTGACATTTGATGTCTCTCTTGTTGCCGCCATGCAGGGTCGAAGCGGCAAACCGTTCGACATCGTGATCGGCAAGCAATCGGTGGTGTTAAGCGATGCCGAGCGTGTCGGACGCAAACTGATTCCCTTGGCGATGCTGAGCGGCAAGGACGGCTCGACCAATCTGCACGGCCTGTTCATCGTGCGGCACAACGATCCCGCACAAACGATCGAGGATCTGGTCGGACGAAAAATCCAGTTCGGCCCGGCGGATTCCGCTGAAAAGCATGCCGCGGCGCTGGCCGTGCTCAAGCACGCGGGTGTTCCGATCCCTCAAAAGAAGATGACCGGCGACAGCTGCGCCGATGGCGCACTGGACGTGGTGGAGGGCAAGGTCGACGCCGCCGTGATCTCCAGCTATGCCAAACCACTGTTGATCGGTTGCGGTTCGATTGAGGCCGGTTCCATTCGCGTGATCGGGCAAACGGCTTCCCTGCCGTTCATCACGCTGTTTGCCGATGCCCACCTGTCCACGGAGAACCGGCAGGACATCGGCAATACCCTGGTCGATGTGAAAGACGATGCAACGTTGTGCAAAGCGCTGGAAACCCGGCTGGGCTTCATTGCTTTTCACGATGCGGGGGACACAAGCAACGCCGACGGATTGATTTCCCCCCGCCCGGGATGGACGCAGTTTCTGGGCGCACAACGCAACGGCCACAGTCCCGATGTGCCCGACCGACTGCCCGATACGGCGACCTTCGCATGGCAACAGCCGCTCGACGGCCAGAGCATGGCGGGGATAGCCGCCAACGATCGCTACGTCATCGTGGCGGATAAGTCGTCGGACCAAATGGTGGACACTTTCCACGCCCTGGATGCCGACACCGGGCAAACGATCTGGAAATTGACCTACCCCGCTTCCGGTGAAATGGATTTCGGCAACAGTCCTCGGGCCACGCCGGTGATCGATTCCGGCCGCGTCTACCTGCTCGGAGCGTTCGGCCAACTGCACTGCGTGGACTTGCACACCGGGCAGGTGCTCTGGCAAATCAACCTGGCCGAGCGATTCAATGCGCCAATCCCGAAGTGGGGATTTTGTGCGACGCCGCTGATCGCCGCGGAAAAACTCATCGTCAACCCGGGCGGTCCGAACGCGGCCCTCGTCGCGCTGCACAAAGAAACCGGCAAAGTGCTCTGGCAGACGCCCGGCAAACCCGCCAACTACGCCAGCCCGGTCCTGGCCCGACTGGGCGGAGTCGACCAGATCGTCCTGTACGACCATTACCGGTTCGAGAAGCAATCGTCCCTGGCCGGCCATGCCCTTTCCGATGGCAGGGAACTGTGGCGTTCGCTTGCGGATGATGAAAACTACTACGTCGTGCCCACGCCCGCGGTGTGGAACGGACGACTCATCACCGCGACCGAAATGCTCGGCGTACAGGTCCGCGGCTTCCACGACAACGGCCGCATTGTCGGCGCGCCCGCCGCGACCAGCGATGCGATCTACCCCACCTGCACCTCGCCGCTGGTCACCGGCAACCGCCTGATCAATTTCGACAACCGACTGGTGTGTCAGAAACTCGATGACGGACTGAAAGTGGCATGGGAGAACGACGAACTGACCGACGCCGACCACGTTTCCATGATCGCCGGATCGAAGCATCTGCTGGTCTGCACCGTGGAAGGCAACCTGGCGCTGTTGGACATCACCGGGGACCGCTGCCGCGTGGTCGACCGGTTGAGTTTATTCTCCGGTAATTCCAAAACGCAGATGTGGTCGCACCCGGCCCTGGTCGGCCATCGTCTCTACCTGCGCGCCAACGGCCACCTGCACTGTCTGGATTTAAGCCGGTAGCGGAAGACGTGCGGCAGGTCAGCCGATTCTGTACTTCTTCAGGTCTTCGGCAAGCTTCGACCGGTTGGCATCGGACATCGCACACAGGGGCAGACGCACTTCACCCGAGTCCATGCCGGCGATCTGCATGGCCGTCTTGATCGGAATGGGATTGGTCTCGATGAACATCGCCTTGAACAGGTCGAACAATTCCAGATGCTGACGACGGGCAGATTCGAAATCTCCACCCAGCGCGGCGGCGACCATCGCCCCCACGCGGTCGGGCACGATGTTGCTGGCCACACTGATCACCCCACGTCCGCCGATGCTCGCCAGCGGCAGCGTCAGCGAATCGTCGCCGGAGAGGATGCACAGGTCGGTCCGTGCAGCCACTTCGCTGGCCACATCCAGCGAGCCGGTCGCTTCCTTGATGGCCACGATGTTCGGATGATCCGCCAGCCGGACGATGGTATCGACGCTCAGCGCCACGCCGCACCGGCCGGGAATGTTGTACAGCACCACCGGCAGATCGACTTCGTCGGCTATCGTCATGAAATGCCGGTAGAGGCCTTCCTGCGTGGGCTTGTTGTAATACGGGTTGACCTGCAATGAAGCCGACGCGCCCACTTGCTTGGCATGCTGTGTCAATCGCAGCGCTTCGCCGGTGGCGTTGGATCCGGCCCCGGCGATCACCGGCACACTTCCCCCCGCCGCCTCCACCACCGCTTCGATCACGCGATCGTGCTCTTCGTGGCTGAGCGTGGGGCTTTCACCGGTTGTTCCGCAGGGCACCAGTCCGCCGACACCGCGTTCGATCTGGAACGCCGCATTGTCGCGCAGCCGCGCCAGGTCGAGTTCACCACCGCTGAACGGCGTCACCATGGCCGTAATCGCGCCCTGAAACATGTGCGTCCTTTCGATCGAGAAAACTTCTCAATCGGTAAGGTATCGGCACGGCGCACCGATGGCAATGGGACTGAACAGGCCGGTATTGACCGTGTGATGTGATTGCTGAGACGATCAGGAATCGTCGGACTCGGCGCTGGTTTCGACCGCCGCGGGGGCCTCGGGTTTTGCCGCGCCCTGCTGCGGCACCTCCACCATCGCGCCGCAGTTGCGGCAGCGGATCGTCTTGCCGCGTGCATCGGGGGGGACGGCCAGAATGCGACGGCACTTGAGGTTCGGACACATGATGCGAATCGCCATAGGACTTCACTCCCGATAGATCGACCTGCTTTCAGCATCGGTTATTTGAGTGGGTTGCTTAACCGGATCCGATGGAAGCAGCCGATAATCCGTTTGGCAAGCGGGGATTGCGGGGTTATACTGCTTCGTTTTCCGCAACTGCGGGGAGTAGCTCAGCTTGGTAGAGCGCGGCGTTCGGGTCGTCGAGGTCGCAAGTTCAAATCTTGTCTCCCCGATTGGAAAACGACCCGCCCATGCGGCGGGTCGTTTTTGATTGCAGAAATGCATGAATCAACAACCGAAGACGCGACTTTCCGTCTGACTTTTCAGTTCGTCTCCAGACCGTCCTCATCCGATTCCGGCACAGCAGGGGCGCCGGGCGCGGCATTCTTCTGCTCGGTTGTGTCGGCCTTCTTGGAAGGCCAGATGTTATCAACCACGCGCTTTTTGATCTGAATGACTGATCCGGTCGTCGCCACGGCCAGGGCGATCACAAGGATGAGGTTAAAGGCCAATCGGCCAACCCCCCTGCCCACGGCGTCGCCGATGTACGACCGCTTGTTCTGCATGATCAGGAACGTCAGGTAAGCGATCGGCAACATGGTGAAGCAGACCGCCGAGGCCGCCACCGGGAACCAGATCGGCAGCGTGGTGACGACACCAAGCAACCCGATGGCCGGCGTCAGTGCAAACAGGCGGAACCGTGTCTTGGTTTGCTCCAGGCCGAGCATCTCGCAGAACGTAAAACCGCAGACGACCATGTGCGTGCTGATGGCGCCGCAGGTCATACCGATCAGGCCGAGATCGAAGATGATGCGACCGGCCTTTTCGCCGACCACGCCCGACAGCGCGCGAGCCGCACCGAGCGGCTTGATGAGCTTGTCCACTTCGTCGGCGCCGATGTACACGCCGCCCACCACCATCGCCACGATCACCAGTGACGTGACCAGCGTGAACGGCAGGAACATCGTCATGCCCAGGTCCCAACGGGCCAGTTTCTTGTGCGCCTTGCCCCAGCCCTTCTTCAGCAGCGAATAGGGATAGAGGAAGGTCATGTTGATGCCGACCGCGGCGCCCAGCATGCCCAGCACCTGCGTAATGGTGTCGACGTTCAGTGAGCCGTCGGCAGCGTACAGGTTGGGGATGCCGTAGTAACCGATGAAACCCTTGCCCAGTTCGGTCCAGTTGATGCTGCCGAACTTGGCCACGACCACCACCGCGAACATGGCGACCACCAGACCAATACATCCGCGCAGGAACCATTCGTATAGCCGTACGCCCTTGGCGCCGCCGCCATAGTTAAACGTGGTGATGATGTTGATGAGCAGGATTAATATGCCCACTCCGAAGCTGATCATCAAGCCTTTCTCGGTAAAGCCCAGGCCAAGCACCGTGTCATCCTTGACGCTCACCTTGGCTTGCTTGACTGCGGCCTGTTGATCCTTAACCGCATCCAATGCCGCGGCGAGTTGGGCATGGGCCGATTCGCTGGTATCGCCGCGCTCTGTCAGTTCCCTTTTCAATTCCCGGAATTCATCGACCTTCAATTGCAGCTGTTCTTCTGCCTGGACCACCTCTTCCGGAAAACTATGGACCTGGGCCAATGCCCCCAGGTCGCGCGCCGCTCCGGCAGCCAGGCCGTATTGCGGGAAGTGCCAGATCACCGACGACATGATCGTCCCCAGCGCCCAGAGGATGACCAGCCACTTGCCGATTTCCCGCCCGAACGATTTGTAGGGCCGTTCGCCCTTTTCCAGGACCACGTTACCCAACGCCCCGAGCATCATCACGCCCAGGAACATCGCCACCGGTTGCACCCACAACAGTTTGTATCCAAAAGAAGCGCCGGCGATCACCGAAGCCGCGGCGCTGCCCGCCCCGAGTGTCATGGCGCTTTGCAACAAACCGGGACCGGTGCGCCGGACATAACCGACGGTCCGCTCGGCAAAGGGTTTGGATTCGAGGGCGATCAGTTCGGCCGCTTCACGCTGGGCCTTGTCATCCGGCGAAGGCGTGGGCTGATCGGACATGGCGTGCTCCCGTAATGAAGGTTTGGACGCGCAGAGAAGTGGCGGGGATTATAACCCGCTTCACGCAAACCCTCAACGAAAGCGCCTCCACCGCCCCCCGGCCCGGATTACCACCGGTACATCCGCTGCGCCCAGCGCTGCAGACGCGGCGACTTCATCAGACCCATCATCCACGTTTCGGCGACGCGTTTGGAGAGGAAGCCCATCGTCGGAAACGAGTGTTGCAGCAGCATCACATCGTGCAGGCGGATATTCTTCTGGATCGCCAGGGCCCACTCGTTGATCATCTCTCCCGAACCCTCGCCAACGATGCTGGCGCCGTAAATCCGCCCGGCCGCGGAGGCGAACACCTTCACGAAGCCGGTTTCCACTTTCTCGGCAATGGCCGCGCCGTAATCGCCGTGGTTGACGCGGATGGTCCGGTACCGGATGCCCTTTTCCCGCAGTTGCTTTTCACTGAGCCCCACTGCGGAGAGCTGCGGCGTGGTGAAGACCGTCCACGGCACGACGAACTTTCGAAAATCCCGCTTCATCGGGCCCGGGAGCATGGCGTTGATCAGTGCGATCATTCCCTGGTGCATCGCCGCGTGAGACAACTGGGCATAACCGTTGCAATCGCCCACGGCATAGATGTGTCGCCGATTCGTCCGCAACGTTTTGTCGACGGTGATGCCGCGCCGGGTGTAGTTCACGCCCGCCTTGCCAAGCTGCAACGGCTCCAGGTCGATCCGTCGACCCGCCCCGACCAGTAATTTCTGTGAAACGATGCGCTCGCCCCGATCGGTCAGCAGCGCAACGCCCTGTGCGTCCGGCTCTACGCGCTCGATCTTCCGGCCGTTGTAGACGGCAATCCCCTCCTGCCGCAAGGCCTCCTCAAGCAGTTGCCCGGCCTCGGGATCGCCAAGCGGAACCAGGTGCTCGTCCATGTGAACGATGGAGCAGCGACAGCCGAGTCGACCGAAGGCCTGGGCCATTTCGCAGCCGATCGCACCGCCGCCGATGATCGTCATCGATTCGGGAATGGCCTCGATCCGGAACAGGTTTTCGTTGGTCAGGTAGTCGACCGCATCGAGACCGGCAATGGGCGGCGCCGCGGGGCGCGTTCCGGTGGCGATGAAGATTCGTCGGGCGCTGAGCCGTTCATCGCCCACGGCCACGGTATGCGGATCCACAAAGTGCGCTGCGCCCCGGCCGAGGCGCAGGTCCACCTTGTCGAACATCCTGGAGGTCTTGTTGTCGTTGATATACCCGATCGCCTCGCGGATCATCGGCATCGGGTTGTTCACCTGGGGCATCGGCTGCGGTGGGAATTGAAAATCCGGCAGGCGAGAGACCGCATGGCGCAGCCCGGCGGCGCGCAGCAGCGCCTTGGAGGGAATGCAACCGACGTTCATGCACTCCCCGCCGATTTTGTTCGACTCGACGGCCGCCACGTTCAGCCCCATTTCGGCCCCCATCGCAGCAACGGCCATCCCCGCCGGCCCCAGCCCGATCACCAGCGCATCGTATCGGTTCTTACCCGCCATGACGGTCTCCTTTCTTGTGAACCATCCGGACATATCAATATATCATATACTCATGATTATTCAAGTCAAGGGCGAGTCGTCCACGGTCTTCGTCTCCACGGCAGTATTGATACAATGGCCGCCTTTGTTCGGAGCCGCGCGTGGATCGTCCCGAATCAGAAAGACCGGCCTGGGAGCAGGTCGAACCGACCACCGAACCGGAGATGGAGCCGACGCTGCCCCTCTGGCCGGCCGGCTTGCCGAAAGGCCTGCCGCTGTGGCGCGTGGTCCTGGGGCTGGCGATATGGCCGCTGCTGGAGCAGTTGATGTTCGCGCTGGTCTGGTTCGTGGACAGTGCCCTGGCCGGCCACCTGCCCGAAGGCCAGCTGCGACCGGCCTCCGACGCCATCGGCGCCGCCGTTTATTTCCTCTGGCTGATGGGCCTGCTGCAGGGGTCGGTCGGCGTGGGATCGACCGCCCTGATCGCGCGCGAGGTCGGGGCCAACCGTCACGCCTCCGCCGAATCGGCGATGGGCCAGTCGATCACGGTGGCCGCGGCGTGGGGACTGATCAACGGCGTGCTGTTCTATGTCTTCGCCGACCTGCCCGGCCGCGTGATGTTCCTCGAACCGCAGGCGCGGGAACTGTGCACGATGTACATGCGGATGGTGGCGCTGGTGGCGCCGCTACGATCGATCCTGATCATCGGCTCGGCCTGCCTGCGCGGCGCCGGGGACACGCGCACCCCCTTCTTCATCATGCTCGTGGTGAACCTGGTGAACGTGGCGATCAGCGTGACGCTGGTGGCGGCATACGGGCAGGGACTGTTCGGTATCGCGCTGGGCACGGCGGTTGCCTGGGGGCTCGGCGGCCTGTTGCTGCTGGTCTTCGTAAGCAAGGGGCGCGGCGGAATTCGTCTGCATGCGCGCCATCTGCCGTGGCACTGGCCCATGGCCAAACGGTTGCTGCGGATCAGTCTTCCTGCGTTGATCGAGGGCATCGGGCATTGGACTCCCACCTTCGGCACGATGGTGATCGTCGGCTACCTGGCCAAGCTGGGCATGGAGACCAATCCCGTGGGGACGCACAACATCGCCATCCGCGTGGAGGGCTTGAGTTTCATCCCCGGCTTCGCCTTCGCCATCGCCGCCTCGACCGTGGCCGGGCAGTTCCTGGGGGCCAACGATCCGCAGCGCGCCCGTCAGGCCGTCTGGTGGGCCTGGGTGTACGGTGCGGCCATCATGGTGACGCTGGGCGTGCTGTTCATCACGATCCCGCGCTGGCTGGCCATGATCGTCACCAACGATCCGCTGTTCCTGGAACAGGCGCCCCCGCTGCTGTTCGTGGCCGGGTGGGCGCAGATCGGCTTCGTCACGGCGATGGTGCTCAGCGGCGGACTGCGCGGCGCCGGCGACACCCGCACCACCATGGCCATCACCTATTTCTCCACGTTTTGCGTTCGGTTGCCGCTGGCCTACCTGTTCGGCATCACGCTGGGCTTCGGCCTGCTGGGGGTGTGGATCGGTCTGTCGATCGAACTGATGGTCCGCGGAGCGCTGTTTCTTTGGCGTTTCCTGCAGGACGGCTGGACGAAAGTGAAGGTATGAGATTTCATCCGGGGTTGAGAGCGTCCGCGGCGCAGTCGTTCTCAATCTCGGGTTTCACTGCTGCACAAGTCAAACAGCGCCGATCCGGGGGTAATCAGGAACCGGTGGAACTGGGCTGGGGTTCGGTGGGAGCCGCGGCGGGCGGTTTGTCCGCGGCCGCTTCTTCCTTCGGCTTGGACTTGGCCTTGGCCGCCTTGCCGAGCGGCGCCAGCAGCATGGTCATGCGTCGGCCCATGATGCGCGGCGGCACTTCGACTTTCGCCAAGTCTTCAAACTCCGCGGCCAACTTCTTGAAAATATCCAGGCCGATGTTGCGGTGGGCCATTTCACGACCCCGGAAGATCATCGTGAACTGCACCTTGTGTCCGTCGGCCATGAAAGCGCGGGACTTTTCGACCTTGATCCGGCGGTCGTTGTCATCGGTCTTGGGTCGGAAGCGGATTTCCTTGAGCTCGGCCTGCTTGGAATGACTCTTGGCTTTCTGCTCTTTCTTGCGCTGCTGGTACTTCCACTTGCCGTAGTCCATGATCCGGCAGACGGGCGGGCGGGAATTGGGAGCGACTTCGACCAGGTCGAGTCCGGCATCGCGGGCCATGTTCAGGGCTTCGTTGGTCTCCACCACGCCGACCTGCTCGTCGTTGTGGTCGATCAGACGGACCGGGCTGATGCGAATCCGCTCGTTGATGCGCAGGCGCTTGCCTGTCTCTTTGTCACGTCGTTGAAAACGTCCTCGGGCGATGGTCGTGTTCTCCTTAGAGGGAATGGGAAAGGGCAGTGATCCCACTGCCGCCGGGGTCGGTGTATGTCAGGAAGCTGTACGTGTGGGGGGAGATGCCGTTCATGCACAGGAACTCGCCAGGCGGCGGGTCGGTCTTGGAATCGAGATGGGGCGGTCAATCACTTGCATAAGGCCCGTTCGAGCTTGCCGCCCGGATGGGCGGATGGTTAATCATACAATATTATCGGCAATGTGCCAGTGAATCTTGGCGAATTATGGGAATTCGATCCCGACCGGGACGGTCAGACCCGGGACAGACCGGCCATCTTCGCCATCACGCGGACCCATTCGCCCAGCGAATGACGGGGGGGATCGGTGGCATTGTGGTGCAGGACGATCAACGTGACATCGTCCTCGAACGGCTCGCCCTGCCGGTATCGGGTGACCGAATCGATCAGACGCTCGCCCAGGGTGTGCGGCTCGCCCGTGCAATGCTTGCGGGCCAGCTCCAACAGACCCTGTTCGCCGAGTTGTTTTCCGTCGGTATCGGCGGCCTCGATCAGCGAATCGGTGTAGGCGATCACCATGTCGCTCTTGTCCAGCGGTGCGGCAAACTGGGTGTAATCGGTTTCGGGAATCACACCCAGCGGCAGATTGACCACGGTTCCGGGCACTTTTTCGCAGCAGCAGGGCAATTGGTCGTCCAGAAGACTCCACTCATGCTTCTCGGCGGAATACCACAAGGGGCGAGGATGTCCAGCGTTGACAACCACCAGGTGGTCGCTCGGGGCGAAATAGGTCGCCAGCAGGGCCGTGACGAACTGGCCTTCGTTGCTGTCGCTACCAAACGACTGGTTCAACGATTTGGCGAACTGCGACTGGTTGGGCGTGTTGATATGCTTGCGCATCAGCTTGCGGAATCGGTCGGCGACGTCGGCCACGCCCTGCCCGTGACCGGAGACATCGGCCACCATGAATCGGCTGATGTTCCCTCCGCCGCACAGCGAGAGGTAGTGGATATCGCCGCCGTGGGTGCTCCCGCCGTGGGGCCGAGCGTAAATCCAGGCATCCAGGCCGGGCACGGTGATGTATTCGTTGGCCGCAGCCATGCCGCCCCAGATCTCCATGCATTGCATTTCGACCGTGGGTTCGACCGGGGCGGGAGGCAGGGTCAGGGCAGCGGTGGACATCGTTAAATCTCGCGAACCGATAGAGGATGATGCAGGACGCGGTCTTCGCGTTTGTCACAATCATATGCCGGCAACCAGCCGATGTGGGATGAAACCCCGGTTGTTTTTGCAAATCCCCTGCCGGTTATATGACTTCGACCAGTGCCGGCGCTCCGGCGAAGCCCCGGTAGCGATAGCAGACACCGTTGGCCTGACAATGTTCCTGCCATGCCTTGTACTCTCCGTTCCGCCAACCGGGAAAACCGAGATATTCATCAAACAGAATCAGCAGGCCGGGCCGAATATACGGCTTCAATTCCCGGAAGACGATCTCCGCCGCCTCGTAGGTATCCCCATCGACGTGAATCATGGCCAGCTCGTTGCCCGCCAATTCCTTTTCGACGAATCCGGGCAGGGTCTGGTTGAACCAGCCCTTGATCAGGGTGACATTATCGTTGACCGAGGGCAGATTCCCCTTGAGATCGAACGCCCCTTTCGATTGGAAATGCCCTTTCCAGTCTTCGCAAAGCCCCTCGAAAGAATCAAAACCACAAAACCGCAGTTGCGGCAGTTGCCGGGAGATGTAATTGATGGAATGGCCCTGAAACACGCCGAACTCCAGGCAGATGCCTTCCGTGCGGTCGGCCAGTTGTTGGGCGGTGTAGTCCCAGATTTCATGCTTGTTGCGAAAGACCATCGCCTCAGCCAGATGCGGCTCGACGTAGTCGGCCGTCTGCGACATCGCTCTTTCCCACAGCACGCCGTGCAGGTTGTGTCTGTAAAACCCTTCGCTCCGCCTCAGATTGCTCTGAATGTAGCGAGCCAGCTTGATCACGGTCATGTCGATCAGTTTTTTCATGGTGGTCTGCGGCAATGGCCTTCCTGTGGATCGCCCGGCAACGCATCACGCCGGGATGCGCATCAGCCGTTTGAACTTTCTCAGGATTCGGCGGGCATAGGAAGCGTGGGATTCGTTCAGCGAATCGACACTCAGCCGCGGATAGATGTCCCCGGCCAGGACCGAGTTGAGTATTTCCAGCAGGCGGACGGCCATCTGCCGGTAGGCGGCGCGGTCGTAATGGCGGATGTTGCTGGTCAACTGCGAAGCGCCGGTCACAATGCAGCGCACATCCAGCAGATGCGTGTTCTCGCTTTCGGCGATGAACGCATCCAACGCCTCATTCATCACTCGATGCCGCTCCACGTCGCCGATTTCCGTGGTGCGGGCATGCCGGACTTCGCAGCCGTTGATGAAGACGATCGGCTTGTGCGCGGGGATCATGCTGCGGATTTGCCGCAGGTTGTCGATGAACTGGCCCGGCGTGATCTGTCCGACATGCCGAAAGTTCTGTGTGAAATCTTTCAGCGTCTGTTCGGTCACGCAGTCCCGGCCCCCCGCCCGATGGGATTCCACAATCTGGCGATGGTTGGCCGGATCGGTCCAGTGATTGCCGTATCCACCGTACGGCACCCGCAGCCGGCGCGTCTTGTGCTCGTAAATTTCCTGCGTGTAATCCTTCAGAACGCTGTAGACCAGGCAGTCATACTCGACGTCGAAGACCCGCGTCCGGTAGGTTCCTTCGTCCGCGAAGGGAATGTACGAAGACGTTTGCACGTACCGGCGATCCTCCGGAGACAGAAGCAGCGCATCGAGCAGCGTCTGCGTGTGATCGCGGTGAACCGTGAAATTGTTCGCCGCGACGTAGTTGATCTCCTCTTCGATCGCCAGCGAAGCGCCCTGAAGATAGAAAAACATCTGCCGCAGATCGCACCCGCCTTTGAACAGGATTCCGGCGGCTTGCGTTGCTCGGACCGGATGGGTCAATGCATCAGCGGATTCCTCGCCCGACACTTCGGTGATCCAGTCCGGTTGCGAGCCGTCGAGCGGTTCCGCCACCTTCGGCACAATTTTCAACTCGGGGCAACCCAGCTTGTGGTACACGTACTGCGCCACGCCGAGATTCAAAATCCGACACGAGAAGACGAAGTGCTCCAGGCGCTGGGTGGGCTGGTGGAGACTGTAAAATCCCACCAGGCCGTAGTCGCCGAAGTTGTCCCGGACGTGTAACAACGCCGAAGTGTAGTTCCGGTCCGCAATCAACGCGTCCACTTTCTCGGCGGTCGAGCGGACTTTCGTGAAGTTCAACTGGTTGGTGCGCCCCAGCAGTTCGACAATGCGATCCTTGTGTTCGGCCATATCCTCAATGAACGCAATGCGAATGTTGGAGGATTGAAGGAACTCGGTATTGCTGTTGAAGTTCCGCCGGGCGTCGGCCTTGGTTTCGAGAATCTTGTACTGATTTAGGCGCGCGTGGTTCGTGTCGTCCTTGCCGGCAAAGGCCGGGTGCGTGCGGATGTTTTGAATGAAGTCCGGTGATCGTGTGTGCAGGCCCGGATTGTAGAAGCCCGCCTCCTTGAGATTCAGGTGGTTGTCATCCAGGAACAGGACGTTCTCCGCTCTCAACCGGCACTGAGCGATGATGTCGGCAATCCGCGTCCCCTTGGGCGCCCACTGGATCGCGGGAAAAACGAAATACTCCCAGACCCCCAGCGACCGCAATGCCTGCCGTGCCTGCTCGAAATCGTTCTTCGAAGCGATGCTGTTGATGATGCCCCGGTCGGTCAGTTCCCCGACCAATCGGACATGCTCGCGGATCGGCTCGATACCTTCTTCGGACAACGTGCCTTTCCAGAACGTCTCATCCAAATCCCAAATGACTAACTTGATGCTATTCATGAAACCGGCCACACAGGATAAGGGTATCGATGCACATCGAATCTGTGTTGACTATCGACTTCCCCCGCCGGCTCGTTTGAATAATCGAATCGGCCGTGCGCATACGACCGATACCCTCGATGACGAAGTGGCTACGGATCGGCTACCGGGCCGACGAGCCCGATAACCGCAATGCGAGCGTCTCCGCGGTGACCCCGAGCGCGCGGCCTCGAACACTCAGACCAGTTCCGCCACGACCGGCTGCTCCAGTCGCTCGAAGTCGATGTAAGACATGCGGATCAGCTCGGTGTGCGAGCCGGCGTTGAAGGCGATCTCCTGGGCGGTGTATGCCGGAGAATGGCGGATGGTCATGTAGCGCACCTTCTGCTCATCGAGAAACCGCATCAGCTTCTTGATCGGCATCACAACCCCCTTTCCGATTTGTGGACCGAACCGTTGGAAGTGCCTGCCTGTTTATTGTACCGAGCCGGCGGAACCATTTCCGGAAATTCTCAGCCCGGTCCAAGGCGTACCCGCTTATCTGATTTCTAACTTGTCCATGCTGGCCGAACGCTTCCAAGGCCACTACCATGTCACTTTTCACGGACCAGCAAAAGGACCGCGCATGATCCTGGGCATACCCAAAGAAACGGCGGAAGGCGAACAACGCGTGGCGATGGCGCCCGCCCTGCTGCCGCGGCTGGCCAAGGCCGGGGTGGAGGTGGTCATCGAGGCCGAAGCGGGATTGCATGCCGGCTTCCCCGACGCCCAGTACGCCGACAAGGGCGCCGGCATCGAAGCCGACCGCGCCAAGCTCTTCGAGCGGGCCGATGCGATCGCGCAGGTGCGCAGCTACGGAGCCGATCCCGATGCGGGCGAGTCCGCCCTGTTCCAGTTGCGAAGCGGACAGGTGGTGATCGGTTTCTGCGAGCCGTTGGCCGAAGCCGAACGTTTGCGTCCGTTGGCGGAGCGCGGGGTGAACCAGCTTTCAATGGAACTGATGCCGCGCATCACACGCGCGCAATCGATGGATGCGTTGTCGAGCCAGACCTCGCTGGCCGGGTATCGCAGCGTGATTCTCGCCGCCGAGGCGCTGGGCAAGATTTTTCCGATGATGATGACGGCCGCGGGCACGATCAAAGCGGCCAAGGTCTTCGTCATCGGGGCCGGTGTCGCCGGGTTGCAGGCCATCGCCACCGCCAAGCGTCTGGGCGCGACCGTCCGGGCCATCGACGTGCGACCGGCGGTGAAGGAGCAGGTCGAATCGCTGGGCGCCAAGTTCATCATGCCCGAGGACGTCGCCGAGGGCGAAGGCGGTTACGCCAAAGAACTGACCGACCAGCAGAAACTGCGACAACAGGAACTCATGGCCGAGGTGATCGCTGAATCCGACGTGGTGATCACCACTGCGGCCATCCCCGGACGCAAATCTCCGGTGCTCGTGCCAAAGGACGTCGTGGAGAAAATGCAACCGGGCTCGGTGATCGTCGATCTGGCCTCGGAGCGCGGCGGCAACTGCGAGCTGACCCAGGCCGGGCAGACCCTCGAACACCGGGGCGTAAAAATTCTCGGTCCGGTCAACGTGCCGGCAAGCGTCGCGCAGGACGCCTCATCGACCTATGCCCAGAACGTCCTGGCGTTCCTGACCCATCTGCTCGACAAGGAAGGCAACATCCAGCTGGACCGCTCCGATGAAATCACTGCGGGGACCCTATGCACCTGCGACGGGCAGATCGTCCATCCGCAGGTCCGCACCGCGCTGGACATGGAGCCGCTGCCCGAACCGGGCTCGGTGGGCGATCGGACCGAACAATCCTCCGCCTCCGCCGCCACGGACACCTCCACCGAGACCGACCAAGCCGCCTCCAACGAAGGGAGCGATGCCTGATGCACCATTGCCTGATGTTGGCCGACACCGCAATCACCACCGACTCCGGCGCGCAACTGGGCTTGCTGCTGGCGATTTTGATGCTGGCCATTTTTGTCGGATTTGAAATCATCACCAAGGTCCCGCCGACGCTGCACACGCCGTTGATGAGCGGCTCCAACGCCATCTCCGGCATCACGATCGTCGGCGCCCTGCTGGCCGCGGGCGCTTTTGAAAGCGGGTTTCTCACCCGCCTGTTCGCGCTGCTGGCGGTGATCATGGCCACGATCAACGTGGTCGGCGGATACCTCGTCACGCACCGCATGCTCGGCATGTTCAGGAAGAAGGGCTGAGCACGATGAACACCTGGGAAATCGTCGCATACCTGGTCGCCTCTTTCCTGTTCATCACGGGCATCAAGGGATTGACCCATCCGCGCACGGCCGTGCGCGGCAATCTGCTCAGCGCGCTGGGCATGCTGATCGCCGTCGCCGTCACCGCCCTGCATATCACCGACATCGGCTGGTGGTGGGTAATCGTCGGACTGCTGATCGGCGGGGTGATCGGTGTGGTCGCCGCCACGCGCGTCCAGATGACCGCCATGCCCCAGATGGTCGCCATCTTCAACGGCTTCGGCGGCGGGGCGTCCATCTTCGTCGCCTGGGCGGAATTGATCCCCAACGCCTCCCGCATCAGCCCCGAACAATATGAACAAATCTCGCACTACCCCGACACGATGGGCCTGATCGCCGCGGCACTGGCCGGACTGATCGGCGCGGTGACGTTCAGCGGCTCGATGATCGCCTACGGCAAGTTGCAGGAATTCAAAATCTTCTGGAAACCCTGGGTCCTGCCGCACCACCAGTTGCTGAACGTCGGTTTGTTTATCGCGACCGTGTTGGCTGCGCTACTGGTCATCGCGTTCCCGGGCGGATCGGCCTGGTGGTATCTGCCGCTGGTCCTTCTCGCGCTGACGTTGGGGGTGACGCTGACCAGCCCGATCGGCGGCGCCGACATGCCCGTCGTCATCGCCCTGCTGAACAGTTATTCCGGCCTGGCCGCGGCCGCCACCGGTTTCGTAATCAACAACATCGTGCTTATCATCGCCGGCTCGCTGGTGGGCGCATCGGGCTTGATCCTGACCGCCATCATGTGCAAAGCGATGAACCGCTCGCTGGTGAACGTCCTCTTCGGCAAGATCGACGCTTCCTCAGCCACCGCCACCGCCGACGAAATCTACGAAGGCAAAATCAAATCCACCAGCGCCGAGGAAGTGGCGATGCTGATGGACGGTGTGCAGCGCGTGGTCATCGTGCCGGGTTACGGCATGGCCGTCGCCCAGGCCCAGCATGCGGTGCGCGATCTTTACCAGCTGCTGGAAGATCGCGAGGTGAACGTGGAGTTCGCCGTCCATCCCGTGGCCGGTCGCATGCCCGGACACATGAACGTGCTTCTGGCCGAGGTCGACATCCCCTACGAGAAACTCGTCGAGATGGATACGATCAACCCCACCCTGGATACGGTGGACGTGGCGATCGTGCTGGGCGCGAACGATGTGGTCAACCCCGACGCCCGCAAGGACGACAGCCCCATCGCAGGCATGCCCATCATCAACGTCGACCAGGCGCGCACGGTCGTGGTCATCAAGCGATCGCTGAGCCCCGGCTTTGCCGGCATTCCCAATCCGCTGTTCGCCAACGACAACACGCTGATGTACTTCGCCGACGGTAAAAAAGCCATCGACGACCTGAACACCGCGGTGAAGGAAAACAGCTGACCCGCCCGTTTCGCTGTGGCGACCACACCGCAACCCACGTGTTGTGAACGACACGGCCAAGCAGAAATATGCATCTGCACTACCTCCAGCACGTGCCGTTTGAAGACCCGGCGTACATCCTGCAATGGGCCGAGCAAAGCGACCACGCCGTCAGCAGCACCCTGCTCTACGACGGCCAACCCCTGCCCGACGATCTGCCTTTCGACCTGCTCGTGGTAATGGGCGGCCCGATGTGCATCTACGACGAAGCGGAGTACGCGTGGCTGTCGCCTGAGAAACGCTGCATCGAGCGCGCCATCACGGCCGGAAAATCCGTGCTGGGCATCTGCCTGGGCGCGCAGTTGATCGCCGATGTGCTGGGAGCGCGGATCATCCCCAACGCCCACAAGGAAATCGGCTGGTTCGATGTGACCACCACCGCGGCCGCGGCCGATTCCGCGCTGTTTGCCGACGTACCGCAGCAATTCAGCGCCTTTCACTGGCACGGCGAAACGTTCACCCTGCCCGATGGAGCGGCGCATCTGGCCCGCAGTGTCGCCTGTGAAAACCAGGCCTTTTCTTACGGCGACCGCGTGCTCGCACTGCAATGTCATCTCGAAGCCACCGGCCGGTCCGTTCAAAACCTGATTCATCATTGCGCCGATGAATTGACCGACGCGCCGTACATTCAGAATCCCGCGCAAATGCAACGCAGCGATGAACAGGTGGCGCCGGTCAACCGAATCATGGCCGGAATTCTCGAACGGCTCATATCATAAAACCACAGCGACACCGTGGCGCAGAGGATATTTTTTTGACAGGATGAACCGGATAGTTTGGGATAACTGCTGAACGGTTCACATCTATCAAAATGATCCTGTTCATCCTGTCCATTATTTCTTCTCTTTGAGTGTGTGTCTCTGCGGTTCAATCGTGCCTCACAGGCATACCGAGCGGCCCTGCATTATGATGCATCGCATGGGCGAACCGTCGCAGAACCATGCCGGACCTCCGCGCTGGCGGAAAGTCGCCTGGGCGATGCTCGGCCTGACGCTGATCGGTTTGTTCATCGCCCTGTTCGGCATCGCGCCGCGATTCGAGCGTGATGCACCGGATTCCTCGCCGCCGATCGCGTTGGCGATCGTCATTTGGGCGTCGGCCGGGGGAGTCTATCTCGCCTCCCTGATGTTGCTATGGCGCAGCCCTCCGATTGGCTGGAGGGGCGTGTTGTGGATCGGACTGGTGGGCCTGGCGATCCGGGCGCTGATGTTCTTCTCGCCGACCGTATTTGAAGCCGATCATCACCGCTACCTGTGGGACGGTGCGGTGGTCGCGCAGGGCATCAGTCCGTATCTCTGGTCGCCGATGCAGGCCCGCGAAGGCATCGCGCCCCAGCCGCTGGTCGAACTGGCCGAGCAGGCCCCCGGCGAGCCGTCCATTCTTTACCGGATCGATGCGCCCTGGCATCACTCGAAATCGCCGCCGGTCGCGGGGTTGGCGTTCGCCGTCGCACACCGCATCGCCCCGTGGCATCCGCTTTCGCTGCGCGGTCTGTTCCTGGCCTTCGATACGTTGGCGGCCGTGATGATTGCATTGGCGCTGGTGCGGCTCGGTCGGCCGGTGGAGTGGGTGGCGGTCTACTGGTGGTGTCCGATCACCGCCAAGGCGTTCATCAACGGTATCCATTTCGATCCGATCGTCATCGGCCTGGCCATGACGGCGGTCGTGCTGCTTCTGCACCGGTGGATTGTGCTGGCCTATGCGATGCTGGCATTGGCCATCGGGGCCAAACTGTGGCCGGCGCTGCTGATCCCCCTGTTCCTGCGCTACACCTGGCCGAACCGGCGCGCCACCGCGATCGGGCTGGTCGGGCTGCTCTCGCTCTCGGCGTTGATGTTCGTGCCCTACATCCTGCAGCAACAGGGTGAAGCGTCCGGCCTTCTGCGTTACCTTTCCCCCGGCCAGGCCAACGCCGCTCACGTCCAGCCGTTGGGCGATCTGTGGCGGTGGCTGTGCGGCGTGTTCGGATGGCCGACCCGGCATGCGCCGTATCTGGTGCGCCTGACGCTGGGCGCCGCCGTGGGATTGTGGATCCTCTGGCTGTCCGCGCGGCCGATCCGCGATGGGCATGAACTGATCTGGCGTTGCCTGCTGGCCGTCGGCGGTTTGTTCCTGCTCTCACCCGTACAGGCGCCTTGGTACTACGGGTGGGTGCTGGCGTTGCTGGCGCTGCGTCCGTGGTGGCCCCTGCTTGCTTACGCCGTTCTTCTGCCGCTGCATCACGCGACCGACCTGCACCCGCAGGCGGTCTGGCTGGTCCACGCGCCGGTGTGGGTGATGCTGATCGCGGATTACGCCTATTGCCACCGCGCCGCGGCGCATCCGCACTCTGCCGCGCGTGCGCCACTGCAATCATAACCATGGGGTGGATGACCGTTACGCGGGGCTGGGCAGGATACCGTCATCGCCTTTGGCAAGATCGGTCGGGGGCGCGGGCGATGCGGGTTTCGATTTGGCGTCACGCTCCGCCTCGGCATCGAGCAGGTCGCTGACCGTCGGCTTGTCCAGCGACTTGCCTTTCATGATCTGGTCCACCTCGTCGGCGCTGAGCGTTTCATACTTCAGCAGCGCCTGGGCCATGGCTTCGACCGTGTCCCAATGTTCGTTGACCAGCTTCTCGGCATCGCGGTAGGCCTCATCGATCAGCCGCTTGACTTCCTCGTCGATCAGCCGGGCGGTCTGCTCGGAGTAGGATTTCTCCGGCATCAGCGCACCGGGCTGCTCGTGGGGCGTGTAATCGACAAAGCCCAGCCGATCGCTCATGCCCCATTCCAGCACCATGTGACGGGCATAGCCGGTCACCATGTGGATATCCATCGCGGCGCCGCTGGTGGCGTCGCCGGTCTTCTTCATTTCAGCGATGCGCCCGCCGCATAACACGCGCATCGAATCCCGCAGGTAATTCAGACCCACGCCGTAACGATCCTTCTCGGGCAGACTGAACGTGGCGCCGAGCGATCGGCCGCGCGGGATGATCGTCACCTTGTGCAGCGGATCGGCATGCTCCATGAGTTTCTGGATGACGGCATGGCCCGCCTCGTGGTACGCCGTGCCCTCGCGCTCTTCCTCTTCGAGTTTTCGGCTTTTGTAGGCCCGGCCGAAGCGCACCTTGTCCCGCGCTTCCTCGAGGTCTTCCTGTTCGACAAAATCCTTGTTGCCCAGCGTGGCGAGGATGGCCGCTTCGTTGATGATCGCCGCCAGGTCCGCTCCGGAGAACATCGGTGTCCCCCGCGCCACCCGCTCCATGTTCACCATCGGCGAGAGCTTGATCTTCTTGGCATGCACCCGAAGGATTTCCAGCCGCCCTTTCAGATCAGGCAGCGGCACCTGGATCGTGCGGTCGAATCGTCCCGGACGCGTCAGGGCCGGATCGAGCACGTCGGCCCGGTTGGTCGCCGCGATGACGATCACCTGGTCGCTGGTGTCGAAGCCGTCCATCTCGACGAGAATGGCGTTGAGCGTCTGCTCGCGTTCGTCGTGGCCGCCGGAGGTGAAGCCGGTGCCGCGCCGGCGTCCGACGGCGTCGATCTCATCCAGGAAAATGATACAGGGCGCGCTGTCCTTGGCCTGTTTGAACAGGTCGCGCACCCGGCTGGCCCCCACGCCGACAAACATTTCCACGAAGTCCGAGCCGCTGATCGAGAAGAACGGCACCTCGGCCTCGCCAGCGACGGCCTTGGCCAGCAGCGTTTTGCCGCAACCCGGTTCGCCGATCAGCAGCACACCGCGCGGGATGCGCCCGCCCAGCCGCTGGAACTTCTTGGGATTCTTCAGAAACTCGATGATCTCGCCGACCTCTTCCTTCGATTCCTCAATACCGGCGACGTCGGAGAGGGTGACGTTGGTGATTTCCTTGTTGACCAGCTTGTGACGGGAACGGCCGAACTGGCCGAGCATGCCCATGCCCCCCCCGCCGCCGCGCATCGCACGGAATACGAAAAACCAGATCAGACCGAAGATCAGCAGCCACGGCAGCAGACTGATCAGAATCGGCACCAGCATGCTTTCCTCTTCCACCTTCACCAGTTTCGGATCGATCTTCCACAACTCGTCGGTGATGCGCTGCTGCATCGGCTCGCTGGAGGCGATGACGTAGATCATGCCGTTGGCCGGCCGGTCGGCCACGTCTTCACTGTCCTTGAGTTTGGCCTCGACGCGACTGCCCTTGAAGACCACTTTCTCGACCTGGCCGTTCTTGGCGTACGAAATCAACTGGTAGGCCGATCGCTCGGTCGCCTGGTTCTGGCTGCTGAGGAAGACGAAGAGCATGATCGCCAGGGCGATGAGCAGGAACCAGCCGAACATCCCGCGATTGAGGCGCATCGGGGGCGGGGGCGGCGGGGTCTTGCGCGGGTCGTCATCCCGGCGTTGCGAATCGTTGGATGGATCGGGTCGTTCATTCATGGGCGTATGGCGGGCAGGGAATCATAGGCGCCCGCGGCGGCATGCGGCGAACTCGGCGGATTCCCAAGGTGCTGCACCTTCGTATCGTATCGGCTTACCAGTCGTCCCGCATAACCGAAACCACCTCGCGGGCCAGATCGGACGAAGCCGAGTGCTGGGCGGTTCGGAACGGCTGACTCATCGGTCGCGTCGGAGCGTAGGTTGCCTCACCCACGATCCGATCGCGCTTGCGGATCACCTGGCCGTTGCGTAAGTCCTTCCACTCAAAACCCAGAGCCACCGTGACGCGCACCTCCTGGGGCAGCCCCCCATCGAAGCTGCGGCTGACCACGCCCTCGCGCACCGAAAGGATCGTGCCCGTCAGTTCGGTATCGGCATCGGCGCGGCGGACCACCTTGTACGGCGTGCGCAGCTCGATCTCCTTGACCAGGACTTCGGTGAGATCGAATTCCACCTCGCGGTAAAAGTCGCGGTTTTCCAGAATGCTCACCGACACCGTCGTCACGTTCGGGGGAAACAGTTCCTCGGCGGAATACCCGGCGACCGAACCGTTCTTGCAGCCATGCGAAACCAATGCCGCCAGGGCAAGCCAAGCCAACGGATTTCGACAGCACCGGAAGCTCATTTCTCCGCCTCCGGCTGGGTGGGTGTATCGGCCTGCTCGGCATCGGGCGCCGTTTCCGGGCGTTGGGTCGGGGGCTGATCCATCTTCTCGGCATCGTCCGGCGCTTGCGACTCGGCTTCCTCCGGCTCTGCGGAAGCTTCCGCGGATTCCGGAGCGACGGTTTCGCCCAGTTCCCCGAGGCGGCGTTTCGCCTCGGCCGCCGCGGACGAGCCGGGGTAATCGCGGACGACACGGCGGTACATGAACCGGGCGCTGACCCGTCGATCCTTGCGGTCATACCACTGCGCAGTCACCAGCGCTTTCTGCGCCAGCGATTCGTCAATGCGCACCAGCAGGGCGTCGGCGCCGATCTGCTCGGACGTGGCGGGAAAATCGGTCTTGAAACTCTCGATGCGCTGCTGGGCTTCGATCAGACCGGTCGCATCGAAGCGCGGCCCCTTGAACGTGGCCAGGTTGGCATCGATCAGTTTTTTCATTGCGTCCGAACGCCACTGGCTGCGGGGATGATTTTCGAGAAAGATATCGAACGCCTCGGCGGCCAGCGCCATTTCCTTGCGCTGGAAATAAAAGTCCCCCAGCGCCTTGCCGGCCCGTTCGGCCAACCGACTGCCGGGCGTGCGCTCCTGGATGCGAATGAACAGTTCCTCGGCTTCGTCGCCGGCCGGGAGAATGCGCATCCCCCAGAACTTGCGCCGCACCCCGCTGCCGTACGTCCGGGCAATGTCCAACTCACGCTCCAGCGCGGGGAAGAACGCGCTGGAATCGGGATACGCGCGGGCGATGTATTCGTAATCGTACAGGGCTTTGAAATAATTCTTTTCGTGCGCCTTCGCGTCGCCGCGCAACAACAGGGCCTGCGGCAGGAGGAAGTGGTACGGATTGTCCTCGATCCACTCGTCGGCCAAGTCGATCGCATCGTCGTACTCTTCCTCCGCGATCAGGCGACGAATCTGCTGCAACCGGTATTCGGGCGTGCCGGCGGGCCAGGATTCGACTTCCTTGAACACCCCTTCCTGCAACTCGTAGGTCTCCGCGCGCGCGGGGATCAAAGTCGCAACCGCGACGAGCAGCCACGCTGTGAATATCCGTCGCCAGTGGGTATGGATCATGAGCGGCGTCCTTGCTCTGAGTCTTTTGCAGACAAGATGATAAGCCGACCGGCGCGGATGGGCAATCACGGTCGCGGGGCTTGACCCAGCCAATCGACCAGTTCCCCCGTCGTCATGGAGGTCAGCGTCATGCGCTGATCGCCGACAATCAGGGCGGGCAAGCCCGTCACGCCCAGCACACGGCACAATGCGACATCCTGCTCCAGGCGCCGATCGGCCGTGGCCTGATCGGCCGACGTGACGGCTCCGCCTTCCATCAGACGTTTCGCTTCGGCGCCGGCGGTTTTCGGCGTCAAGTGCTTGCCGTTCTCGAACAGCCAATGGTGGAACAAAGCGTAGTTCCGCAGCGCGCGATGCTGAACGATCAACGCCAGGCGCGCGATATCGCATGCATCGCGATACCGCTCCAGTGTCTCGACAATGTGCCGGTTGCATTCGCTGTTCAGCGGGCAGAGGACCACCAGCACAGCCGGGGCCCTGTCGCCCATTTGTGTCAATGCCTCGGTGAGTTGTCCGTGAACCGCGCGGCAGTTGTGGCAGGTGTAGTCGAAGACATAAAGCACGACGCCGTTCTCGATGGAACCGCCAAGATTCGGACGCCTTGTCGGATCGAGTTTGACCGCGCCGCCGAACAGAGAGATCGAAGCATCGGGCTCGTGCCACCTGCCTTCGGTCTCGGTGACGGACAGTCTTCGATTCGGCTCGGATATCACCTGGCCGACAATCAGCAACACCAGCGCAATCACGGCAAGGAGAATGGCCTTGTAGTGCAGGCGCGTCGCCAGGCGGAAACCGTGAATCAACAGCGGGCCGGTCAGGATCAGTCCGATGGCATGTTCGACCATGCACCACGAACACCACTGGCCCATCGTTGCCTGGATGGCGATGAACCAGACGGCCGCCCCACCGATCACCACTCCCAGTCCCTGGAAGATGATCCCGCATGCTTTCAGTTTGGGCTCAATATGCCGAGGAGACAGCGAAATCAGTCTTTGTGCAGCGATCCCCCAAACCAGCACCGCAGGAAACGCGACGGGAAAAATCCCAAACCAATACGACCACTTGCTTCGCAACACCGTATCGCAATCCAGCCAGCTCACGCCCGAGCAGAACGGCACGGAACGGTCATGCATCGCATCCTGCAAAAGGGCGTGAACAACGGCCAGGAAGATGGCCACGCCCAGCGCCGCCAGCGCCGCGATGCGCATGAACCAGAGCGTCGGCTGAGAAGGAAGAATGATGGGTTTCGTGCTCACGAACGTACCTGTCCGGTTCCCGTGACCACCCACTTATATGTCGTCAGATCGGCCGCCCCCATCGGGCCGCGCGCGTGAAGTTTGTCGGTGCTGATGCCGATCTCCGCGCCCAGACCGTATTCCCCGCCGTCGCTGAAGCGCGTGGAGCAGTTGACCATGACGTCGGCCGAATCGACCGCCGCGATGAACCGGTCGCACGCATAGGCATCGGCCGAGAGTATCGCGTCGGTATGGTGCGAGCCGTAACGGTTCATGTGATCGACCGCTTCGTCCAGCGCATCGACGATCCGGATCGCGACGATCTTATCGAGATATTCCGCGGACCAGTCGTCTTCGGTGGCGGGCTTGAGTTGCTCGTCGCCGACGTGTCCCGCCAGCAGCGTTTGCGATCGCTCGCAGCAGCGCAGTTCGACGCCCTCCGCAGCCAGCGCCCGGGCCGTCTCGCCAAGCAAGGCCCGGCAGTCGGCATGGAAGAGCAGGGTTTCGACGGCATTGCAGACGCCGGGCCGCTGTACTTTCGCGTTCACACAAATCTCTCGCACCTGCCCCGCCGGGAGTTGGGCTGCCGCGGCATCCACATAGATGTGGCAGTTGCCCGTGTAGTGCTTGATGACGGGGATGTGGGCCTGCTCGACGACGGCACGGATCAGCGATTCTCCGCCGCGCGGGATCGCCATGTCGATCCGCCCTTCCATCTTCAGCAGTTCGCCCACGGCCGAACGGTCGGTGGTGCGCACCAATTGCACGGAATCGGGATCGATGTCGCAGGACTGAAGCGCATCGCGGACGATAGCGGCGATGGCGGCGTTGGAATGGATCGACTCCTTTCCGCCGCGCAGAATCACCGCATTGCCCGATTTCAGACAGAGCGCCGCGGCGTCGGAGGTCACGTTGGGGCGGCTTTCGTAAATGATCAGCACCACGCCGATGGGCACGCGGCGTTTTTCGATGCGCAGGCCGTTGGGCCGGACGAATCCTTCGATGGTCTGCCCCACCGGATCGGTCTGGCGGGCGATCTGGGCGACGGAGTCGGCCATCTTTTTCACGCGCGCCGCATCGATGCGCAAACGATCCGTCATCGCCTCGGTCAGGCCCAGTTCATCGGCGCGGGTCAGGTCTTCGGCATTGGCGGCGATCAACGCATCGGACTGCTCGATCATCCGCACGGCGACGGTGTTCAGAGCCGCATCGCGCTGCGCGCCGCTGAGCGCACAGAGCGTGCGCGAAGCCGATACCGCGCGCTCGGCCAGTTCGTTGCAGTAAGCGGGGATGTTGGTGATTGAATCGTCTTGCATGATGAATGGATTGCTTGGATCGGTGATCCGCGTCTGCGCTGCGTTTCGCTTGCGGTTTAGTTGTATTTCATTCAGGCACGGCTTGGCTGCGCCGAAGCCGTGGCGCCCGGTTCCCAGAGCCCCAAGCCCTTGGCCCTTCCCTTCCCTACACCTTGCCCGACCAGTCGGGCGGGAAGACGAGCACGGGGACCTGGGCGTTGTTGATGACCTGCTGGGGGATATCCCCGGCGATCAGGCGGGCCATGCGCCCCTTGCCCGTGGCGCCGAGGATGATCAGGGAGACATCGTGGGCCTTGGCGGCGTTGACGATGGCGCGGCCGATGTCATCGCCGAAGAGCATCACGGCCTCGGCCTCGACCTTGGCTTCGTTGAGCCGCTCGGTCAGCGTGGCGAGTGTCTGCTCGGCGCGTTGGTGCATGTCGTCCGGGCCGTCGTCATCTTCCTGGGGCTGGGCCACGTGGGCGACGCGCACCGAGGCCTTGAGCCGGACGGCTAAGTCGCGGATCGTCTCGCACAGTTTCTCGCTGGCCCAGGGAGAGGAGACGGCCACCATGATTCGACTGCTGCTCACGCTTGCCCTCGTGTGGAAGTACGCTGGGGACACCGCTCCGGTAAAGCGATCATTATACCGGCTCGGTCACAAGGATTGCGAACCCATGCCCTTTCCATCCATTCTGCGCCGCAGGTCCGAGAATGTTTGCCCGATCCTGACCGATGAGGGATAATCCGCCATCTGAACTGTCCGTCATGCCCGTTCCAGGAGTCTGCGCATGGGATTTATTGAATCGGTCCACGCCAAAGCGATCGACCTGACGAAGCTGGCCGTCGAAATGACGGCGGCAAGCGGCTCGGGCCATCCGACCAGCGGCGCTTCACTGGCGCATCTGGCGACGGTGCTGCTCTACCGCCACATGCGGCACGATCCGGCCAATCCCGGACATCGCGGCTCGGATCGACTGGTGCTCAGTGAAGGGCACGCCGTGCCGATTCTTTACGCCGCCGCGGCCGACCTGGGCATCGTGGCCCAATACGCCGACGACTGGCGCCCCACCACGCGCGAAGACGTATTGAAACTGCGCCAGATCGACAGCCCGATCGACGGGCATCCGCATCCGATTCTCGGGTTTCCGTTTTTCGACGCGGCCACCGGCTCGCTCGGCCAGGGTCTGAGCATCGCCGCCGGGATTGCCGCCGCCGCGCGACTGGACGGGCTGGACCGCCGCATTTACTGCCTGATCGGCGACGGTGAATCGCGCGAGGGCCAGGTCTGGGAGGCGATGGAGTTCATCATCGATCACAACCTGGCCACCGCCTGCCCGATCTTCAACTGCAATCTCTACGCGCAGTCGGCAAAGGTCTCGCCGTTGCAAACGCCCGAAGTGACCGAAGCAAAACTCAAGGCGATCGGATTCGGCGTGCGCGTGATCAACGGGCACGATCCGCAACAGATCGCCGACGCCCTCGATGCGCACGCCGCCGCCGAACGTCCGTTGGCCGTCATCGCCAAGACGATCAAGGGCTGGGGCTCGCAGACCATGCAGGCCGGCAACTGCCACGGCAAGGCGTTTACCAAGGACGAATGCGCGCAGGTATTGAAAGAACTGGACGAGACAGCGTCCAAACTCGGCGCGCAGTGGACGGACGGCGATCTTCAGATCCCCCCGATCACCAACGCCGAACCCGAAGCGCCGCAGACGCAGGATTTACCGACGTTCAGCGATGCGATGAGACAGTTCGGCAAGGAATCGGCATTGGCCAAGGGCAAGTGGGCGACGCGCCGGGCTTACGGCATCGCGCTGCGGGCGCTGGGCCTGGCCAATCCCAACGTGGTCTCACTGGACGGCGACGTGCGCGGCTCGACGTTCGCCGGCGAATTCGCCGGTGACGAACAATTGGCCGAGCGGTTCTTTGAATGCCGCATCGCCGAGCAGAACATGATCGGTGCGGCCGCGGGCATGGGCGCCGGCGGCAAGATTCCCTTCGCCTCCAGCTTCGCCAAGTTCCTCACGCGCGGTTACGACCAGATCGAAATGGCGATCAACAGCGGGACCAACTTCAAACTGGTCGGCTCGCACGCCGGCGTCTCGCTGGCCGCCGACGGGCCCAGCCAGATGGGCCTGCCCGACGTGGCGTGGTTCGGCGCGTTCACCCACGTCAAGCGCCCGGACGGTTCCCCGGCGATGTACCTGCTGCAACCGGCCGACGCCTTCGCCGCCTACCAGCTCACCGCGCGCATGGCCGAGCACGACGGCCCCTGCTACATGCGCACGCATCGGCCCGACACCCAGTTCCTCTACGATGACAACACCCGCTTCGTCCTCGGCGGACACGAGTTGATCAGCGAAGGCAAGGACCTGCTGATCCTGGCCAGCGGATACACCGTCCACGAAGCCAACCGGGCGCTGGACGCTCTGGAACAGGCCGAGATCGAAGCCACGCTGGTCGATCTGTATTCGATGCCGTTCGATACCGCGGCCATCGTGGACCTGGCCCTGCAAAACCAGGGACGCGTGTTGACGGTGGAAGACAATTACAGCGGCGGATTCGGCGCCGCCGTGGCCGAGGCGCTCGCCGCCGACGCCAACGCCTTCACCTGCAAGCAAATGTACGTCGAGCGAATTCCCAAGTCCGGCCTGAGCCCGGCCGACCTGATGCAACACGTCGGGCTGAGCGCCGAGGACATCGTCACCCAAGCCACCGCACTGGTGGAAGTTCCCACCTGAGATTTTCCGGAAAGTTTTGCCATGGCCACGTTGACCTTCCCGATCGACCTGAGCGCTTATCACGCCTCCGCCATCAATCCGTTCGAGCAGGAAACCCTGACCGAGGCGCAGCGCGACGCGCTGGCGGCCGACATTCAACTCTGCCGCGATACGATCGTTTACTTCACCGCAACCGGCGCCGCCAAAGGCGTCGGCGGACACACCGGCGGGCCGTACGACACCGTGCCCGAGGTGCTGTTGCTCGATGCGTTTTTCCGCGGTGCGCCGGATCGCTTCGTGCCGATCTTCTTCGACGAAGCCGGACACCGCGCCGCCACGCAATACCTCATGGCCGCGCTGCACGGCGAACTTCCCGCCGAACGGTTGGCGACGTATCGCGAGGGCCATTCCGGTCTGCCCGGCCATCCCGAGCGGAACCTCACCCCCGGCGTGAAGATCAGCTCCGGCCGGCTCGGTCACATGTGGCCGTACTGCAACGGCGTGGCGCTGGCCCACCCGGACAAGGCGGTGTGCTGCCTCGGCTCCGACGGCTCGCAGCAGGAAGGCAACGACGCCGAGGCGGCGCGGCTGGCCGTGGCCAAAGAACTCAACGTCAAGCTGCTCATCGACGACAACGATGTCACCATCGCCGGCCACCCCAGCGAATACCTGCCCGGCTTCAGCGTCGCGGAAACCCTGCGCGGACACGGCATGCCCGTCATCGAATGCGACGGCGAAAACCTCGACGAACTCTACGACGCCATGCGCACCGCCGTGATCAACGACGGCCCGGTCGCGGTCACCATCCGCCGCGCCATGTGCCCGGGCATCGAGGGGCTGGAGGGCTCCAACCACGCGCACGATGTGATCAAGCCGGATCTGGCGATTGAATACCTCACGCAGCGCGGCCGCAACGACGCCGCCGAGCATCTGCAATCGCTGACCAAACTCAAGCACGACTACCAGTACCTCGGCTCCGGCGACAAGCTCGGCTCCAACCGCAACGTGTTCGGTGATGCGATCAACAAAATTCTCGATGGGCTTGGCAACGCCGAGAAACAGAACGTCATGGTGATCGATTCCGATCTGCAGGGCTCGTGCGGCCTGGCGAAAATCAAGGACAAACACCCCGATGTGTTCGTCCACTCCGGCATCATGGAGCGCGGCAATCTCTCCGCCGCAGCGGGATTCGGTTACGAAAGCGGCAAGCAGGGCGTCTTCGCCACGTTCAGTGCATTCCTGGAGATGTGCGTCAGCGAGATCACGATGGCGCGGCTGAATTATTCGCGCATGCTCTGCCACTTCTCCCACGCCGGCATCGACGACATGGCCGACAACACCTGCCACTTCGGCCTGAACAATCTCTTCGCCGACAACGGCCTCGATGAAGACGAGCACCCCACGCGGCTCTACTTCCCCGCCGATGCGTCGCAGATGACCGCCGTGGTCAAGCAGGTATTCGACGATCCGGGCCTGCGGTTCATTTTCTCCACGCGCTCCAAGACGCCGAATATTCTCACCGCCGACGGCTCCGATTATTACGGAGATGGTTACACCTTCGAGCCGGGCAAGGATGAGTTGATCCGCGAGGGCAGCGCCGGGGCGATCGTCAGCTACGGCGATGCGCTCTACCGGGCGCTCGATGCCGTGGAGCGACTGAAGCAGGACGGCATTGAAGTCGCTCTGATCAACAAGCCGACGCTGAACGTGGTCGATGAAGACATGCTGGCGAAGATCGGCGGGTTGCCGTTCGTGATTGTCGTCGAATCGCTGAATCGGCGGACCGGCCTGGGCAGCCGCATGGGCACGTGGCTGATCGAGCGCGGTTACACGCCGAAGTTCGCCCGACTCGGCACGCACCGCGAGGGCTGCGGCGGACTCTGGCACCACTTTCCCCACCAGGGCATCGATCCGCAATCGATCATGGCGAAAGCGAAAGAACTGGCGGGGTGATCACATACAGCCGGTTCAGCATGAACCGGAATATACCGCCGGTTTTTTCAAAATCGGCTATGTGACTCGCACCGTCGTCACGCCGCCGGCGAGTTTGCCGTGCAATGTCGTGCCGGTGATCAGCACACAGGGCAACTGCACCAGAAGCAGGTTGGCCGCCAGCAGATCGAACGGGAACCGGATGTAGAACAACACGGTCGATAAGCTGGCCAGATAGAGCAGCGCGTAGAGCATCAGCTTGGCCAAGCCGTAGGGTTCCGCCCACTTTACGCGCATCAGCACCATCGCCGGGGAACGTTGACCGGGGATCATCAGGGCGACACCGGCATACACCGCCGACATGCCGAGAAAGACCAGCTTGCATTGCAGCAACGATAATTCCAGCGTCCAGCACACCGGCACACCCATCGCCGCGATGATGAGCACGTTAATCGCCGACGTGGCCAGCTTGATCCAGAAGGGTGTGATGGGATTGGAATCGGACAACGTGGCGCCCCACCCGTTTAGCCGCGGTGCATGCACTGCGGCTGGAACGCGCCGAAAGCGGCGCGGCTAAATGTACATCACAGTTCCACGTACTCCACCGGCATGGGCGGGCGCTCGTCGGCAGTGGGTTGGTGGACATCGCTCGTGAACACACCGCCCATCGCCGCGCGCGTTTGCTCAGCGTCATACCGTTGCGGCTCGGCAACACCCGCCCCGGCCTGAAGGTCCAGACCGATCTGCGCCTCGGCCCGGGCAAACTCCACCGGGCGAATCGCCCGCTCGAAACACTGCAAACGGTTCCGGTAATTTTCAAACGTCCCCGCCTTCTCCACCCACACCGCGCCGGGCAACACCACGTCGGCCCGCTCGGTCAGTTTCGTCGGCAACGTATCGATCAGCACGACAAACGGATCGGCCATCGCGCCGAGCAGCACATCGGTCGGCCAGTCAGTGGGGTAGTTGCCGGTGATCAGAGCGGCGCCGACGTTGCCGCTGCCAATCTGACCCAGTGCCCCCGGATAATCCAACACATTTGCGGCCCCGGCGACCTGTTCGAGCACGCGCTTGACGCCGCGCGCATTGGGAGCTTTCTCGGCTCGCACGGTGTATCCACCGGGGAAAGTTTTATCTTCGCCGTCGATCGGCACCGGCCCCACCGCCAGCAACGCCTGCCCGTCGATGGCGCGAACCGCGGTGGCCAGCGTAAACGCATCTTCGCAGGTCAGCATCGGCGAGATCATCGCCAACACCCGTTTGCCCTGCTCGACGGTTTTCTTAAAGCCCTCCACGGCAGCGGCCAGCGCCTCGTTCCAGTCGGCTTTCTCGTTGCCCTTCACCGCGGGCCAGGTCAGACGGTTTTCGTCGTGCGCGTGGCGCCAGGCATAGCGAATCTCATCGCTGATCCACCAGGTGTTCACGTCCATGTTGACGCGCGGACGGAAACGGTAGACCCGCCCGTCGGCGTGATCGATCCAGACGTTATCGCCGCTGCTGGTCAGTCCGTCGATGCCGGGCGTGCCGGTCAGTTCCCAGACGCGGCGCTCGAAAAGAAAATTCTTATCGAGCAGCGCGCCGACGGGGCAGATATCGCAGACGTTGACCGACAATTCGTTATCCAGCGCCTTGCCGGGGAAGACATCGATTTCTTCGGTGTTGCCTCGGCCGGTCACGCACAGTTCGCTGGTGCCGGTCACTTCGCGCGTGAAGCGGACGCAACGGGTGCACATGATGCAGCGATCGGAATAGAGGTAGACGTTGGGGCCGACGTCCTTCTTGGGCTGCTTGATCTTCGTTTCTTCGAATCGGCTGTGGCCCCGACCGTAACGGTAAGAGTAATCCTGCAGGTGACATTCGCCCGCCTGATCGCAGACCGGACAATCCAGCGGATGGTTGATCAGCAGATATTCCATGACGGCCTTCTGGTTGGCCTGGGATTTTTCGCTGGTGGTGTAGACCTCGGCTCCGTCGGCCGCGGGGGTCTGGCAAGCCGGCAGGAGCTTGGGAACCAGTTCGAGCTTGTTGTCGTTGCGGGGGTTGGGCTGGGCGACCTCGGCGAGGCAGATCCGGCAACTGGCCACCACGCTCAGCGCATCGTGGTAGCAGTAATGGGGAATCTCGATCCCGTTTTCCAGGGCGACCTGGAGAATGGTCTTCTTCCCTTGGAACCGGCAGGCTTGACCGTCGATGGTGATGGTGGGCATTTTGGTTAACTGATTGACCGGTTACATGGTTCACTGGGACATCGCCGGGCCCGCCTTTCGGACGAACCCAAAGATATGTAATCGTAGCAGAAAGACGGGGCTGTTCCAGCATGGCGACTCGTCGGGCGGGCTGATCCGCCGTAAAATGGCGGCCATGAGCAGACCCAAGACCATCCACGTGGCGATTGCCGGGGCGGCTGGACGCATGGGCCGGCGGCTGTGCGCGTTGGCCGGCGAGACCGACGGGCTGACGCTGACCGAAGCATTCGATCAGCCGGACCACGCCCGTCTCGGCGAACCGGCCATCCCGGGCAACGATGTGATTCTCGCTAGCGAACCCAAAGGCGAAGCCGATCTGTTGATCGATTTCACACTGCCCGATGCCCTCGGGGGAAACCTCGACGCCGCCGTCAAACACAACATGGCGGCGGTGATCGGGACGACCGGCCTGACCGAAACGCACTTCGCCGCGATCGACCGTGCCGCCGAATCCGTACCGGTGCTCTGGGCGCCGAATTATTCGCTGGGCATGAACCTGCTGTTCGCCCTTGCCGCGAAGATCGCACAACAACTGGGCGACGATTACGACATTGAAATTCTCGAAGCGCATCACCGCCATAAGCAGGATGCTCCCTCCGGTACGGCGTTGCAGATCGCCCGCTCGATCTGCGACGCAACGGACAAGTCGATGCAGGAACACGTGGACATGACGCGCGTCGGCGACGACCCCCGCAAGCCCGGACGAATCACCATGCAAACGCTGCGTATGGGCGATGTACCGGGTGAGCATTCGGTGTTCTTCGCCGGATTGGGCGAACGACTGGAGCTGCGGCATGTCGCCACCACGCGCGACACCTTCGCGCGCGGCGCCCTGGCGGCGGCCAGGTGGCTGCACGGCAAACCCGCCGGGCGGTATGCGATGAACGATGTGCTGGGGTTGACCTGAGCGGGATGCCGCGGAGATCAGTGCGCCGCGTCGATCCGATTCAACCGAAAATAAAGTTCGCTGGTGGCCTGGTCGGTATGTTGGCGCGGTGCACGAGCGCGGACAACACCGCGGTAGGGGTTGTACCAGAACTGGGAGGTGTCGGCGGCGGCGTCGATGCGACGCGGGTGAATCAGCGATTTCTCCGATTCGTCCGCCACCGCCATCCAGGCCATGGGTTCATCGATCAGCGGGTGTTGCGGGAGATTCTCGAACCAAGTTCGTTCAATGGTCAGCGGCATCCCGCCGTGCGTGGTTTGCACTTCGCCCAGCGAACCGTGATAGACCGCCCGGTTGCGGATGGCCAGTAACACATTGCCGATCGAATCGATCCGCTCGTCGTCCAGGCCCGTGCCGCGCTGTTGATAGATCATGCCCCCCATCACACACACCAGACCCAGCACGATGATCCCGTCGATCAAGCTGCGCATAACATAAGCCCTGCCAAAAGCGCGTCCGGTGCTGTTGCATCGGCGCCGCAGCATCGACACTTGACCGGTGAAAAGAAAAATCCGTCGCCGTCGGCTGACAGGAAAGGTCGGGTCCAGTAAAATACCGCCTCCCGCAAACGGGAGCGAGTGAACACATGAATCCCATTCACCATCATCGACTGGACAACGGCCTGACGCTGTTGGTCGAACCGATGGCCGATGTGGCCAGCGTGGGCATGACGCTGCTGCTGCCTGCCGGGGCGTGCACGGAACCGCAGCAGCAACACGGCGTCGGTGCGGTGCTCAGTGAAATGCTTTTCCGCGGAGCCGGCGGCATGGACGCCCGGGCCCACTGCCAGGCCATGGACCTGCTGGGAATCAAGCGCTCGGCGGAGGTGCACACCTACCACACGCGCATCGGCGGGATCTTCCTGGGCCGGCGCATCGAGCAGGCCCTGCCCCTGCTGGCCGATCTGGCCCTTCGCCCCGCCCTGCCCGATTCCGCACTCCAGCCCTGCCGCGAGCTGGCACTGCAAGCCATCGACGCGCTCGAAGACGAACCGCAACAACGCGTCATCGAAGAACTCAGACGAGCCCATTTCGGTCCGGTCCTCGGGCGCAGCACGCTCGGCGATCGCCGGACGATCGGCGCACTGACCCTCGAGCAGGTGCGTCATCACCACGCCGTCCGTTTCGTGCCCGGCTCGAGCATCCTGGCATTGGCCGGGGCGGTCGATTTCGACACGGCGCGCCAAATGGCCGAACAACTGCTCGGCGACACCGGCGATTCGGCGCCTCTGCCGGACGACCATGCCCAACCCGGCGGCGGGTACAAACACGTCCCGGCCGACACCACCCAGCAACACATCGCTCTGGCCTACCCCACCGTGCCGCTGAACCACCCCGACGCGATGACCCAGCGCTTGGCCGTGGCGGTGCTCAGCGGGGGGATGAGCGGCCGACTGTTTACCGAAGTTCGAGAAAAGCGCGGGCTCTGTTACGCCGTCTTCGCCAGTTACAGCTCGTTGCTTAACCGCGGTTCGGTGTTCGCATACGCCGGCACCACCACCGCCCGTGCGCCCGATACCCTGGCTGTGCTCCAGCGCGAATTGCAGCGTCTGAGCGACGGCGCGAAGGAAGACGAGTTCGAGCGGGCGCGCATCGGACTGAAAAGCCGGCTGGTCATGCAGGGCGAATCCACCAGCGCCCGGGCCGCCGCCATCGCCTCGGACCAGTTCCTGCTGGGTCGGCCCCGCTCGCTCGATGAGATCGAAGAAGAAATCGATGCCGTCTCGCTCGATGCGCTCAATGCATTTCTGGCGGCGCATCGTCCCGAACAATTCACCGTCCTGAGCATCGGGCCCGAACCGCTGGAGGTCGATTGACATGGCGGTCACTTTTGAACAGACCACGCTGGACAACGGCCTGACGATCATCGGCGAAGTCAACGCCTCGGCGCACACCGCCGCTGCCGGCTTCTTCGTGAAAACCGGCACGCGCGACGAGCCGATCGAATTGATGGGCGTCAGCCACTTCCTCGAACACATGATGTTCAAAGGCACGTCCCGCCGCACCGCCGCCGAGGTGAACATCGATTTCGACCGCATCGGCGCGCAATACAACGCCTTCACCCACCAGGAAACCACCGCCTACTGGGCCCACGTGCTACCGCATTTCCTGCCCGACGCGCTGGATATCCTGGCCGACATCCTCCGCCCCGCTCTGCGTGAAGACGATTTCACGATGGAGAAGAACGTCATCCTCGAGGAAATCGGCATGTACGCCGATCGCCCTTTCTGGGTGGCCTACGAGCACGCGATGGAGCGGCATTTTGACGGGCATCCGCTGGCCTACCGCATCCTCGGCACGCCGCAATCAATCGACGCATTGACCGCCGAGCAGATGCGCGATTACTTCGCCCACCGTTATTGCCCGGACAACATCACGTTGGCGCTGGCCGGCCGGGTGGATTTTGATCGTTGCGTCGATCAGATCGCATCGCTATGCGGTTCGTGGAAACCGACCGGCGCGCAGCGCGACTACCGGGCGACCGCCCCGACGGACCACATCGACAACCTGACCGATCCCAAGCTGACGCGCCATTATCTGGTAGGCATCGCCAACGGGCCCAGTCGACAGGACGAGCGACGCTACGCCGGCTTGGTGCTCAGCCAGTTGCTGGGCGATGCGGACGGCTCGCGGCTGTACTGGGAGCTGATCGATCCGGGACTGGCCGACGAGGCCGAGGTGACTTTGCACCCGTTCGACCATGCGGGAACGTTCCTGATTTATGCCAGTTGCTCACCCGCCCAGGCCGAGCGCGTGGAGGAAATCCTGCTGCGAACGCTCGACACGGCCGGGGAACGGTTGACCGAAGAAGAAATCACACGGGTCAAACACAAACTGGAGACGGACCTGACGCTGGAGCAGGAACGCCCGGCCGGACGCATGATGGCGCTGGGCAACGGCTGGCTGTATACCGGTGAGTACCGCCCGATGGCGGAAGAGCTGGCAAAGCTGGAGGCGGTCGATGCCGACGCCCTGGCCGAACTGCTTTCGGAATTCCCGTTCACCCCACGCACACTCGTGCGGCTGACGCATCCGTAAAAGGCATGTCCCCCACCGCCGCTCACGCGACGGTTGGCGCCGCCTGCTTCAGCGGTGTTTTGCACTTGGGCACAAACACCCGGACGCAGTTGCGCCCCGAGGCCTTGGCCACATAAACGGCCTTGTCGGCCGACTCGATCAACTGCTCGGGACGCTGGAAAAACTGCCGGCCGTCGAACGAACTGACACCCAGAGAAATCGTGACGTTCAAAGTGAGTTCTTCCGCCGCCTGGATGGTGTGCTTTTCGACGGCCTGGCGAAGCGATTCGGCGAGGCGCGCCGCGCCCAGACGGTCGCACCGGGGAAGGATCAAGGCGAATTCTTCCCCTCCGTAACGCGCGGCCAGACCGGTCTCAGGGCAGTGTTCGTCCATGAGGCCGGCCAGCGTCACCAGGACCGAATCGCCGACCAGGTGGCCGTGGTCATCGTTCACCGACTTGAAGCGATCCACGTCGATGAAGATCACGCTTATCGGCTGATCGGTCACCTGCGCTTCGACAAAATGCTTCGACAGAAACTCGGTGAATCGGCCGCGGTTGGCGATGCCCGTCAGCGGATCGCGCACCACCTGTTCCTGCAATTTCTGATTTCTTTCCGCCAGCTCAATCGCCTGCGATTGCGATTCCAGCGACAATTCAAGAAGGGTCTCCTTCGCATCGGAAAGAATATCCTGAACATCCGGCACCTTCTCGGTGTCGATCTCGAACAGATCGGCCAGTTCGTTCACGCCCTTGGTGACCTGCCCCAGCAAATGCTCTCCAACGTCCCGGTTGAGCTTGAAGCACTGGTTCAACTTATTGAAAAACTTTTCCACGTTCGGCCGACGGGTATCCAGAAACGCATCGGCGGACAAATTGCCCAGATACACCGCCTGGGTCAGCGATTCCAACTCATCTTTCGACTGGCTGGGCACGTGATGGTGACGAATCGGCTTGCTGAGCGTTTTCGGCAACTTCCATTTCCCGGCCATGGCGCCAACGACCTGCATGTGATCCAGATCGAACTGCTTGCGCTCGTTCCGCCACAGCTTCGCATGTTCGCTGCCCGTTTCCACCACCAGCGCGTCGTAATCCTCACCCAAGGTCTGGCTGAGAGCGAGCATTCCCAGGTCCTGCATGAGACAGCACAGGAACGCCTCTTCCTGCTCCGGCAGATTCACGTGCCGGGCGATGGTGCGCGCACTCACCGCCGAGTAGAGACTGCGGCGCCAGAACTCGATCATGGGAAAACCCGTCGCGTTCTGGTCGCGGAAATTGCCGACCAGAGAAAAACCTAACGCCAGCGTTTTCACGCTGTTCAAGCCAAGAATCACGATCGCGTGACTGATCGTGCTGACCATCTGACTCAATCCGTAAAAGCTGCTGTTGGCGGTCTTCAGCACCTTGGTGCTCAAGGCCGGATCGTTGGAAATGGTGGTGGCGATCTGCTTGATATTGATGTCGCTTTGACGACACAGATCAATCACCTTCAGAGCAATCGTCGGCAAGCTCGGAAGACGAGGGCTCCGGAGAACCTTCTGCAACAACTCCTGGTTCATGGGCAATCATCCTACGCCGCCATCCGCACTGCCCGGAAACCAGTGAGACGCATCAGGTTTGTCCAACTCTGGTTTTTACACCACGATTCAAGATTTGTATCGACGATTCAGTCGTGACACTTCATGAGGGAATCCCCGCCGATCACGGGGAATATGTAAATTTTTCCTAGCCGATAATCAGCACGGTTAAAGGACGAAATGGAATACCAAACAAAAAACCGCGGTTTAGAACATTCCCGATCCAATCGTAGGGTGTTCGTGCATCAAACGAGCCGCGACGGTCAAGGAGCGGTCGTCGGGCCATGGATACACGTCCGCCCTTTCGCTCTCCTGCAAGCGTGTCAGGCCGCAACACATTCCGCCGAGTTCAGGCGTTGTGCCGACCACTTTCTTACGGGCGCGGCTCGTACAAGCCCGGCATGAATGACGCAAGATGCTCTAGCCCATCAGGATCAACCGCATGGAGCAGATGATAGGCGAAGGATCAATGGAGGGTAAAGAGCGGAGTGCCCTTGGGATTGAATTTCGAGAATGTTTATCCAGAATATGGCTTATTCAACGGTCGATGTACATGTCTGTTTACAGGTACATGATTCATCAGAATCGGAAGATTGCTTAAAAGGTCTAACAGAAATTTCTTCGCCCTTCGGGGTGATCACGGACCTGAATTGACCGTTTCGTTGGTCTGTATACACGATATTGTAATCGATAATCTTACCTTTGAAATGCGTACTTTCTGCATGGCTGATTTGAACGTCGGGATGAAGACTTTCAAAAGTATCCCGAACACATTGGGGCAGGTCGGAATAGATCTCTGAAATGCAATCGACGCGCGGGTATGGTTCATACAGACAACCTGTCAATGGGATTGCCAATACAAGTACACATGAACATATTAGCCTTATGGGCATTCGGCGCCACCTCTATTCACATTAACGATCACTGCTTTAGGGCATGCCCGTCCAGGACCAGCCGCATCTTTACTGCCGGGCACACAAAAGCCGCCTAATATCCACGTATCGTAAGTGCTCGCGATAATGTCCCATCCGATGAACAGTACGTCATGGGGCGCTTTCCTGTTTTGCCAGAAATATGCCATATCGGTCAGCCCGGATCCCATATGTGTTCCCTCATGCACGAGTGTAGCCCCCTGTGCCTTCTCGTGAATTTTCCAATAGGGTTTATACACTTTCACCGTGCTACCCCAAGGCCAAACACTGGCATAAGGCCCATCTTCATCGACGCATTTGACTTTACCGTTTTTAAGCGCTCGCGATGCTTTGTCTAATATATTTTTTGCTTTGTTAAGTTTGAAGTTGGTAAACCACGGATATTGTCCATGGTCCGCATTGATTGCCAACTGAAGCGATCCTTGTAATTGAATGATTTGCTGCTGTGCGCGTTTTTCATCCGCTTTCAGCGCTTTGATTTGACAGGGACAACAATCAATGAACGATGTAAAAGTCCCTTGCGGATCGATACGATTAATCGGGTTTGCTTTAACGTATTGGTATAGACTCATCCCATCCGCATATTGGAGCAGGGGATTAATCCGGTCTCGAGGGATGAAGCCGGATGAGGCGCCAGGCGCGCCTGCTGTTCCGACACGGGGCATGG
>JANQHK010000142.1 GCA_028282685.1 Phycisphaeraceae bacterium | reverse complement strand
CGCGATCTCGCCATACGTGTTCTTCAGATTGCTGGTAGTCGTTCCGGCGCCGAGATTGACCCATTCGCCGATCACGCTGTCGCCGAGGAATCCGTAGTGGCTCTTGTTGGAGCAGCCCTGGAAGATCGACCCGCTGATCTCGCCGCCGACCTTGCAGACCGGACCGATGACGGTGTGCGGGCGGATGCGGCCGTGCACGGTCAGGCACGAACCCTGCCCGAGGTAGGCCGGGCCTTCGATCACCGACATCGCGTGGAGCACAGCGCCGTGGTCGATCGTCACCGGGCCGGCGGTCGTATCGATCACCACCGGCGGATCGATCCGAACGTTGTCGCCCACGTAGACCGGATGATCGCCGATACGCTGCACACCGGAAGTGGGCGTGAGTAACTGGCGCAACAAACGTTCGCTGTGGTTCAGGTCTTCGGCCAGGTTCAACCTCGCCGCTTCGAGCAGGTCCCACGGCCTTCGCAACACGCCGTCGAGCTTCACCTGCACCGCAGGCAACCCCTCCACCGCCCCACCGCCCTGATCAAAGAAGCGTTGTGCATGGTCGGCATCGAGCAACGCCGCCAGCCAGTCGCCCTGCTCGTCACGCAGGAGTGTGTTGATCTTGTCCGGAGGATCGAATCGAGCATGGGTCAGCCGACCGTTCAGAAGTAAAAACGCGTCGGCTTGCGGCAATGCGTTAACGGGAAGTCGAAACCGCTCGGCGACAACGGCAGCCAACCGTTGCGGCACGCACAATGCCGCCGGCTCTGCGAAGCGCTCGGCAAGCCGTTCGGCAGTCCGCAGCGCCCCGCTGCGCAGCTCGAACGCGGCCCGCAGATCGGTTAGCGGACTGAGCGTGGGCAAATCATCGTCAACAAGGATCAGTCGGGCCATGACAATCCTATCGGCTCACCGGCGGTGCGGCTGTCGAAAGCGCGGTCAGTTCATTACACTACCAGCCATGATGCTAGCGGTCATTTTTGATTTCGACGGCGTGATCGTCAACAGCGAACCGCTGCACTGGCGGGCATTTGTGGATGTGCTGCGCCCCATGGGCCTCGAGGTCGATTATCTGACCTATTTGCAGCGCTACGTCGGTTGCGACGATCGCGACTTCTATCGCCTGTTTTTCAAGGACCGGGGCCGGTCGTTCGATGAACAGGCCCTGCCGCGGATGATCGAGGCCAAGGCCCGGGCGTTCGAGCGGATCGTCGAGCAAGGGGTGGAGGCGATCGACGGCGCGGTGGAACTGGTCACGGCGTGTGCCGAGCGCTGGCCGGTGGGGCTGTGCAGCGGGGCGCTGCGCAGGGATATCGAATGCATCCTGCCGCGCATCGGGGATGGGACGCTCATGCAACGGTTCGGCGCGGTGGTCACGGCCGACGACGTGGCGCGCTCCAAGCCCGACCCGGCCGGGTACCTGCTGGCTGCGGAGCGGCTGGGTGTGGCCCCGGGCGAATGCGTGGCGATAGAAGACACCCCCGCAGGCATCGCCTCGGCACTTGGCGCAGGATTGAAAACACTGGCCCTGACAACCACCTGCCCCGCCGATGCATTGACTGACGCCGATCGCATCGTCGAGTCACTCACGCAAGTCGATCCGAATGCATTGGCCGAGTGGTTTGAATGAGGTGGAGGCGCCACGGGTCGGCCGCAGGCAGACCCGCGTGACAGACAACATGCACGGATCTGCGTCCGGATCGTTCCACGATCCGCCCACCGACCCGCGGCACCCCGCGATTGCGTTTTTCTACTTTTGCGAAACGAAGATGCGTTCCGTCGCTTCGCGCGCCAGCGAGACCTGTTGCTGGCCCACGTCCAGTTGCATCGTGCCGAACGGATCGATCTGGACCACGTGAATCGTCGAGCCCAGGCCGACGTTCAACTCGTGCAGGTACTGCAGGAAAAGCGGGTCTTCATCGATCACACGGCTGATGACGCCCTCCTGCCCCACCGACAGTTCGGATAAGCGCTGAGCCGGATGATCGTCGATCTCCCCCTTGGCCGTGGGGATCGGATCGCCGTGCGGATCGAGGCGCGGATGGCCGAGCATGGCGTCGATGCGCTCGATCAGCAGATCGGAGACCGCATGCTCCAGTCGCTCGGCGTCCTCGTCGACTTCGTCCCAGCCATACCCCAGCACGCGCACCAGGAACAATTCGATCAATCGATGCCGGCGCAGGATGCTCATCGCCAGCTTATGCCCCTCCTCGCTGAGCGTAGCGCCGTAATACGGTTTGCGTTCAACCAGTCCCCGCTTTTCGAGTTGTCCCAGCATGCCGCTAACCGTCCCCTGCCCCAGCTTCAGGTCATCGGCCAATTCCTTGGTGGTCGCCTTGCCGCCCTCGGTGCAGAGCTTGTAGATGGCCTTGATGTAATCTTCGACGGCCTGGCTGTGCGTGGATTCGGCGGACTTGCTCATGTGCTTCATGGTACACCGTGCCGCAGAACGAACCAAGCGATCACCGATCGGACGATTCGGTTTCGGTCAGTTGATCCAGCGCGGCCGTGACGACGCGCAGTTGGGCATACCGCAACGATCGAAAGCGATGCCACGGAGAATATTCTACCGGAACATGCGGAGGCGTTTGCGTCTGCGGACTGCGACCGAAATCCGCGAGCGCGCGGGTCCGGGGATGGACCGGATTCACCTTGGCCTGCACACGCGCATCAATCCGCCGGGCGACGCGGTTGTCCGGCGCCGTCGGCAGGACTTGATCCGACGGCGGCGTCTGTTTCGGCAGGCCGATGTGGAAAACCGTGTTGGGAGGGATGCCCTGCAGGACGCCTGCCTTGCGATGCAGGTAATACTCCGAGCGATCGAACTGCGCAATCACCCCCTGGCCGATGTAGTAGAGGCGACGGTCGCCGGTCAGGGGCTTGAAGACATTGTGATGTTCCCCCGTCGCGGCTAGGCCCGGCTCCTGTTGTTGCAGCGAACGGGCGAGCAGATCAACATCTTCGTGCGTCTGCTCGACGGGCGTGTACCCCCGCTCCTGCAAGGTCTGGGCGCGGGCGCTCGTCCCCCTCACCCAGGTCAGCAGGGCGATCATCGTCCAGACCGCAATGTGTTTGGCGATGTCGTGCATGTAACCATTATATCGGATCAGGGGCGGTGGATTCCTGCACGGTTTCTCCCTGCCCGTGGTACGGATATGCTGTGAACATGTTCGATGTTGTCGGCGTTTTGATTCTTCTGGCCCAGGCATTGATCGTTCTGGTGGTTGCGATCAGTCTGCTTCTGTTGCGATCCTTGACGCGTCCGCCTCGTCGCACCGCCGCGCATGCTCTGGCGGCGGGACTGCCGATCGATCCGTCCGGGATGGGATTGACGCATGCCGATGCGGAACTGAAGGACCATCGGGATCGTCCGCTCGATGCGTGGCGTGTCGCAGGCCACCTGCCCGACGGCCCCGTGGCGATCGTCATCCACGGCTGGGCGGATTCACGCTACCAGTCGCAGGCGTGGCTTGGACCGTTGGCGCCGCTGTGCCGATCGGTGTTTCTGTTTGACTTGCCCGGACATGGGGAATCGCCCCACACCCGTTGTTCGTGGGGGCCGCGGGAGATCGAATTGATCTGTGCCATCGTCGAGCAGGTGCGCCGGATCGAACCGCAGCGTCGCGTTTTATTGCTGGGCTATTCGATGGGTGGCGCGATCGCCATCGCCGCCGGCGCGCGTTGCGGAGTTGATGCCGTGGTGGCCGATTCGGTATTCCGCGATCCGTTCACCACGATCCGCCGCTCGCTGCGCCGCCGTCGTCTGCCCGGTTGGCCGATGACCGCACTGGTCTTTGCCCTGATGAAATGGTTCTGGCCCTCATTGCGCGGCTTTGATACGGCCGAGCATGCGAGCCGATTGGCCTGTCCCCTGCTGGTCATGCATGCGGGGCTGGACCACCTGGTCACGGCGGAAGAATCAAAGGCGATCGCCGACGCCGCTCCGCAGGGCCAGTGGAGCGATTGGTCCGACGCAACCCACAACGAAGCGGTACGGCGCGATGCAAACGCATATCAACAGCGCCTAGAATCATTTATTGCCAAGCTCTGAGCCGCTGTGGTAAAGTGGACTTGGCAATCAACTAAAGGATGCACTCAAACATGAGCGACAGCACAGAAAACAGCGAACAAACCGTCCAGCAGCGCGTTGAGAGCGTGGTCAATCTGATCCGCCCGGCCGTTCAGTCCGACGGCGGCGACCTGGAACTGGTCGACGTCACGGAAGACGGCGTGGTGCACATCCGCTTTCACGGGGCGTGCGTGGGATGTCCCTCGGCCACGATGACACTTCAGATGGGCCTGGAGCGCAACATCTGCGAGCGCGTGCCCGAGGTGAAGTCGGTCGTCGCCGTGCCGTAGTCGCCCCACCGCCGTGTTTTACGAATGATGTTCTGATCCCAGTTCGCGGCAGCGCTCGGTGGCGCGGCTGATCGCTTCGGCGATGATCCCGTGCACGCGGTTGGCGTTCATGTGTTTCACGGCCGCCTCGGTGGTGCCGCCGGGCGTGGTCACCATCTCCCGTAACGACTTGGGCGTCTTGCGCGTGGCGGCCAGAAGTTTGCCGGCCCCGATGCAGGTCTGCGTGGCCAGCATCTCCGCGATTTCCGGATCCATGCCCTCCCTGACGCCGGCCTCGATCATCGATTCGATCAGGTAGAACAGGTACGCCGGACCGGAACCGCTCAGCCCCGTCACCGCATCCATCTTCGCTTCGTTGATGACAATGGCCATCCCGCTGGCGGCGAAGAGCCGCTGGGCCCAGTGGATGTCTTCGTGGCTGGCGCGCGGACCGGCCGCCACCGCCGTCACTCCCGCTCCCACCAGCATGGGCGTGTTCGGCATGGCGCGGACGATGTGTCCCTTGCCGCCGAGCAACTCGTCGATGCGCGTCGTCGGCAGACCGGCCACGATGGAGATAATCGTCGTGTCGGGTTCGACGGCCGGCTCGATCTCGCGCAGCACCTCGCAGGCGACCTGCGGCTTGACCGACAACAGCACGTGCGGACACGAAGCGGGCAGGCGGTTGTCCTGGGAGCAGAGAATGCCCAGGTCCAGCGCCAGTTCCTGTTCGCGCTTGAGGTTGGGATCGTAGGCCACGATGCGCTTGGCGTCGAGCACGCCCGACTGCACCACGCCGCGCAGAATCGCCGTGCCCATGTTGCCCGCACCGATCACGCCGAAGGTGTATTCAATCATGATGTCCTCGCATTTCGTTGATGCGAACGAGTCGATCAGGATTCGCCCATGAACGGATAACGGTAGTCGGTCGGCGGGTTGAAGTTCTCCTTCAACGTCCGCGGCGTCATCCAGCGCACCAGGTTCCACATCGCCCCGGCCTTGTCGTTGGTGCCGCTGGCCCGGCTGCCGCCGAACGGCTGCTGGCCGACCACCGCGCCCGTCGGCTTGTCGTTGATGTAGAAGTTGCCGGCTGCGTGACGCAGCGCCGCCGTGGCCTGCACGACGACCGCGCGATCGTTGGCGAAGATCGCCCCGGTCAGACCGTACGGGCTCGTGCCGTCGCACACCGCCAGCGTCTCGGAAAACCGGTCGTCCGGATAGACGTAAACGCTCAGCACCGGTCCGAAAATTTCCTCGACCATCGTGCGGTAGTTCGGCTTGTCGGCCCGGATGATCGTCGGACGGATGAAGTAGCCGGTCGAATCGTCGTAATCGCCACCGGCCAGAACATGACAATCCTTCGACTGCTTCGCCTCATCGATGTAACCGGTGATGGACTGGAAGGCGGCCTTGTCGATCACCGCATTGACAAAGTTGCTGAAATCTTCCGGATCGCCCATGGCCAGCGATTCCGTGGTTTCGATCAGCGGTTTCTCGATCTGCTCCCAGAGCGACCGGGGGATGTAGGCGCGGCTGGCCGCCGAGCATTTCTGGCCCTGGTACTCGAACGCACCGCGCACCATGGCCGTGACCAGCGCCTGGGGGTCGGCCGAAGCGTGGGCGAAGATGAAATCCTTGCCGCCGGTCTCGCCGACGATGCGCGGGTAGGAACGGTAATTGGCGATGCCGCCGCCGATCGTGCGCCAGATATCCTGGAACACCGCGGTCGAACCGGTGAAATGGACACCGGCCAGGTGTTCGCTGTTCAGCACGGGCGTGCCGACCTTGCCGCCGCTGCCGGGGAGGAAGTTGATCACGCCGTCGGGCAGTCCCGCTTCCTTGAGCAGGCGCATCACGCACCACGAGGCGTAGACGGCGGTGCTGGCCGGCTTCCAGAGCACGGTGTTGCCCATGATGGCCGGGGCCGTGCAGAGGTTGCCGCCGATCGAGGTGAAGTTGAACGGCGAAACGGCGAAGACGAATCCCTCCAGCGGGCGGTACTCGCTGCGGTTCCAGATACCGGAACTGCTGATGGGCTGGTCCTCATAAATCCGCTGCGCAAACCAGCAGTTGAATCGCAGAAAATCAATGAACTCACACGCCGCATCGATCTCGGCCTGAAAGGCGTTCTTCGACTGGTTCAGCATCGTGGCGGCATTGAGCAAGTCGCGATACGGACCGGCCAACAGTTCCGCCGCACGCATAAACACCGCGATCCGATCCTCGATCGCCATGCGCGACCACTGCTCCCATGCCTCCTGCGAGGCGGCCACGGCTTTATCCACCTCGGCCTGACCCGCCCGGTGGAATCTGCCGAGTTCGCAGCCGTGGTCGTGGGGTACAATGCACGTACCGAAATCGCCCGTGGCCACTTCCTCGCCGCCAATGATCAGCGGAATCTCGACCGTCCGGCTCTTCAACTCGGCCATCTTGGCCTTCAGCGCCGTCTTCTCGGCGCAACCGGGGGCATAACCGCGGACCGGCTCGTTGATCGGGCGTTCCAATTTGAAATAAGCATCGGGCATGGTCATCCTCGCGTGGTGTGGACTCCAGGGTTGAACTAATCGATCGGGACACCGGCGATCCAGTCGTCCCGCTTCGCTTTGGTTTCCTCAAGCAATTGCAGCAAGGCCTGGCGATCGTCGGCGTCAAGGGTTTGCCGTAGCCCGTTGAGCTTGTCGATGCACGCGTCGATCGCGCCGATCAGGGCGCTGCGGTTGGCCTGCATGATGTCGGCCCGCATCAGCGGATTGCTGCTGGCCAGTCGGCTCGCCCCGGCGAAGCCCGTCGAAGCCACTTCCCAGCCCGAGGCCTCCGCCACCGTCTGTACCAGCACCACCGCAAGGGCATGCGGCAAGTGGCTGAACAATGCCGTGGCCGTATCGTGCTCGGCCGGACTCATCCGCAGCAGCTTCATGCCCAGCGTCGTCCACAGCGTTTCGACGATCTCCAGCGCCCGGGGATCGGCATCGTCGGTCGGAGTGAGAATGCACGGCTTGCCCTCGAACAGGTCGGCCTGCGCTGCGCCCGGTCCGCTCTGCTCCGCCCCGGCCATGGGGTGAGCGCCGATGAAACACTGCGGATTCTCAAGAACGCGCTCTGCCGCATCGACGACATCGCGCTTGGTCGAGCCGGCATCGGTGAGCACCGCCGTGCTGTTCAACCGGCCGACTTCGTTGAGCATTTTTTCCATCGATCCGACGGGCGTGCAGAGGACGATCAACTCGGCCTCCCGGCAGGCCTCGGCCAGATTCGAGGTGCCGTGGTCGATGCAACCGCGTTGCAGGGCCGCGTCCAGGGTGGTCTGGTTTCGGGCGCAGCCGATAATTGTGCCGGCGAAACCCGCCGCACGCAGCCCCAGGCCGATCGAACCTCCGATCAGCCCCGGACCGATGACCGTCACACGCTGGACCGCCAGTTTCGGCATAGTCCGTTATGATAACGCCTTGAGGACGGGCTTGACAGGCCCCGATACTGGTTTTCCCCGCCGCTTGCGGGTATCCTGATGCAACTAGATCAGAACCAGACGACCGCCCTGCCGACCCGGGGCGGTTTCGATATGTGGAGTCCGCCGCGTGTCCTCAGCCAACAGCGTCGCCAACGGCGTTTTCCAACTCGAATTCGAAAAGCCCCTGCTTCAACTTGAGCAGCAGATCGCTGAACTCGAGGCCAACCCCGGCGATTCCACCAAGGCCTACGCCGACGAGGTCAGGAAGCTGCGGCAGTCTCACACGGCGCTGCTCAAGAAAACCTACTCCAAGCTCAGCGCCTGGCAGACCGTCCAGGTCGCCCGCCATCCCGTCCGTCCCCAGGGCCCGGATTACCTGAAACTGCTGGTCAAGGATTTCACCGAACTGCACGGCGACCGCGCCTACGGTGACGATCCGGCGATCGTCGCCGGCCTGGGGCGAATCGGGCCTTACAAGTGCATGGTCATCGCCACCAACAAGGGCAAGGAAACGCGCGACAAGATTCGCTGCCATTTTGGTTGCGCCCATCCGGAAGGGTACCGAAAAGCGCTGCTGAAGATGAAGCTGGCGGAGAAGTTCAACATGCCGGTGGTCACGCTGGTCGATACGCCGGGCGCGTACCCGGGTATCGGCGCCGAAGAGCGCGGCCAGGCCGAGGCGATCGCACGCAACCTGCGCGAGATGGCCGGCCTGCGCGTGCCGATCGTTTCGGTGATTGTTGGCGAGGGCGGATCGGGCGGTGCACTGGGAATCGGCGTGGCCGACCGCGTGGCCATGATGCAGTACGCTTGGTATTCGGTGATCAGTCCCGAGGGTTGCGCCGCGATTTTATGGAAGACCGGCGAACAGGCCGCCGCCGCCGCCGAGCAGCTCCACCTGACCGCCGCGGAAAACCTGAAGCTCGGCACGATCGACGAAATCATCCGCGAACCGCTGGGCAGCGCCTACCGCGATCCGCAGGCCGCCGCCGAATCGCTGGAGGAATGGATCGTCCGCAACCTACGCGAGTTGCGCCGCTACAAGACCGACAACCTCATCGCCCGCCGCTACGAGAAGTTCCGCAAGATGGGCGAGTTTTCCCAGTGATTTTCGATTGGGAATTGCCGACTTCAAATTGGATATCTCAAATTTCAGATCTCGTTTAGCGGATGTCGCGCAGCGACGCGGCATCTTTCAACAACGCATCGATTCGATCCAGCGAGATTTGCACGGCTGCATCGGAAAGGGCCTTGCTCGGCTCGGGATGCGTTTCAATAAACAGCGCATCGACACCTGCGGCCACGGCACAGCGCGCCAATAGCGGCGCGCGATCGGGACGACCGCCGGATTGCGTGCCCTCGCCGCCGGGGGCCTGCGTGGAGTGGGTGACATCGAAACAGACGGGCCGATTCAGCTCCATCATGTCGCCGAGGCCGACGAAGTCGTTGATCAGCCGATGGTAGCCGAAGAACGTGCCGCGCTCGGTGAGCATGACGCCGTGAGCATGGGCTTCATCGAGCTTGGCGATGACGTTGGTCATTTCCGACGGGCTCATGAACTGGCCCTTCTTCACGTTGACCGGCTTGCCGGTTTGCGCGGCGGCGATCAGCAGATCCGTCTGACGGCAGAGAAACGCCGGGATTTGAATCAGATCGACCTCCCCGGCCACGGCCGCGGCCTGGGCGGGAAGGTGAATGTCCGTTGACACCGGCACGCCCACCTTGTGGCGCACCAGCGCCAAGGCCTCCAGCCCTTCATCGAGACCCGGCCCGCGATTGCTGTGGATCGAGGAGCGGTTGGCCTTATCGAAACTGGCCTTGAAGATGTAGCCCAACCCCAGCGCATCGCAGCAGGCCTTGAGATGCTCGGCAATGACGATGCATTGCTCGGCCGACTCGACCACGCACGGCCCGGCAATCACCGCCAACGCCTGCCCTCGCCCGATGCTTACGTTGTCAACTTGGATGGGATTCATGAGTGTATATTTAAACACAGAGAGCCACTGAGGGCCAATGAGATAAATGGATTATTTTTCCTATGATTGTCCCCGTGTTCTCCGTGGTGAGTTATTGGTTAGCCAACACCAGGTTATCCCTGTGCACAACGGCCTGGTAGGCCTGGCGACCGAGGATGCGAGCGAACTGATCGGAGCGCTTGCCCATGATGCTTCGCGCTTCCGCAGAAGAGTAATTGGATAATCCCCGCGCCACTTCATGCCCCCTCTCGTCGCGGACCACCAGCACATCCCCCTTTTCAAAAGCACCGGTGATTTCGATGATGCCGGTCGCCAACAGGGATTTGCCGCGTTCGGCCAGGGCGCGCACCGCGCCGTCGTCGATCACAAGCACGCCGGTCGGCCGCACGGCCATGGATATCCAGCGATCGCGACTGCTCAGTCGTTTACCGGCCGGCATGAATACGGTGCCAAGATTTTCACCATCCATCAGGCGGATCAAGACATTCCGCTCGGCGCCGCTGGCGATGACGGCGATTTCCCCGGCGTTGGTGACCAGGCGTGCTGCTTCCAATTTGGTGGCCATACCGCCGCTGCCCAGTTCGCTGGTATCACCGGTCACCATCGCGTGCGCATCCAGCGCATCGTGAACCAACTCGATGACCTGGCCCTCGCCGTCCATCAGGCCATCCACGCCGGACAGCAGGACCAGCGCGTCGCAGCTCATGGCATTGGCGAGCATCGCGGCCAGCACGTCGTTGTCACCGAGCCGAATTTCATCCACGCTGACGGTGTCGTTTTCATTGATGACGGGCAGGCAACCCAATTGGTGCAGTTCGCTGATGCAGTTGCGGATGTTCAGGTAGCGGCGGCGCGTTTCGATATCGGCGCGCGTCAGAAGCACCTGGGCGGTTTCGATATCGTGCCGGGCGAAGGCCTGGCGCCAGGCGCTCATGAGTCCGGACTGTCCGACAGCGGCGACGGCCTGTGCGGTGGCCACGCCGGCCGGCTTCTTCTCCATGTTCAGCGTGCGGAACCCCACGCCCACCGCGCCGCTGGAGACCAGCGTCACCTCGATGCCGCGCGCAACCAGCTCGGCCGTCTGGTCGGCGATGGCGCGCATGAACTTACGGTTGGGCCCGCCCTCCTCGGCCGTGGTCAACTGCGAGCCCATCTTCACCACGATCGACCGGGCCTGGGTCAGAACGTTCTGTCGCAATTCGGATGAAGGCATGGCAGCGGGTCACCGGTTGCGGTTGAGAGTCAGCCGTGATCGCTCGACGAATGTTGTTTCATCAACAAGGCATTAAGCATCTGGAAATGACGTTCCGTGGCGCCTTGCTGCTGCTGGATGACGCGTCGCCCGTTTTGCGCCAGCATCCCGCCGCGCTCGGCGCCGAGTAATTCACGCACGGCGTCGGGCAGGCGATCGGGCGAATCGAGTTGCACAATGCCATCGCCAGCCAGCAACGCCTCCATCATATCGGCAAAGTCGGAGGTGTTGGGGCCGATGACCGTCGGCTTACCCAAGGCAATGGGCTCCATCATGTCGCTGCCCCACTGCGGGCTGAAGCTGCGCCCGACAATCACCACATCCGCCAGGGCATACGCCTTGGCCAACTCGCCCATGGTGTCCAGCAGGAAAAGTCGCCGGTCGTCCCTAGGGCGGAGCGTGCCATCGGGGTGTTGCGAACGGCGGACGGCATCCCCCATCGCTTTGGCCGCCTCTTCGAAGCGCTCGGGTTTGCGCGGCGTGATGAGCAATTGCACGGGACGGCCGTCGGCATCGGTCAGGTCGGCTAACTTCTCGACGAACATTTTCTCCTCGCCCGGTCCGGTGGAGCCGCAGACAATCAACGGCTTGTCCGGATCGATGCCCATGGCTTCGGCCAGAGTTTCGCTGCCTTCGACCCGGTCTGCCAGTCGGGCGGTATCCCATTTCATCGTGCCCGTCACATCGACGCGATCGGCCGGTGTGCCCATTGCAATAAACCGATCGGCATACGCGGCGCTCTGCGCCCCCACCGCCGAGAGTCGGGCGAACATCGCGCGCACCAGCGGTCGAAACCGACGATACCCCTTGAAACTGCGTTCGCTGAGCCGCCCGTTGATGACGGTCACGGGTATTCTCCGCCGCTCGCATGCTTCAACGAAATTCGGCCAGACCTCCAGTTCCATCAGGGCCACCACGTCCGGTTGAATCGCATCCAGGAATCGGTCCACCGCGAAACTGAAATCAAACGGATAGCGCACCACTTCGTGACGTGTTTCATACAGTTGGCGTGCGCGGGCGATACCGGTGTTGGTCGAAACGCTGATGACCAGCCGCACCCGATCCCGGTACTCGGCGGCAAACCTTTCAACGAGCTTGCGCGTGGCGTTGACTTCGCCAACGGACACGGCGTGGATCAAAACGGTCGGCCGGTCCACCGGCGCCAGATGCGTGCGACCAAAACGCTGAGCCCAATCCGTGCGCCATTTGCCCGTGGCGAGCATCCTCAGACCCCAGACGGGTGCGGTCATCACAGCGGCAGCGGTATAGGCCACATCGTGCAGCAGGGACATGGCGGCCATTCTAGGGCGTGTGGGTTAATCATACGACCACCTCGCATTTGTTGTTGGGATGTTTTCTCACGCACATCAGCAAAATCCAGAAGACTTGCGGAGAAATCTCATTGCCCTAAAATGCGTAGCTCGAAATATGGACATATGTCTCCCAATATGGAGGTTTTCTACGTGAAGCCGCTCAATTTGTGCGTTGTGCCTTGTTTTGCCCTCGCTCTCGCCTTCGCCTTGCCCGCCCTCGCCGAAACCCCGCAAGAAGATATCCAGAAGGAACTTAAGCAAATGCGCCGGCAGATGGCCGATCAGCTACAGCGCATGCAGCAGGTCCAGGATCGTCTCGAGCGCGTCGAGCAGGAAAACGTTTTACTGCGCAAGCAGACCAACCAGAACTGGCTGACCGAGCGCCGGGCGGAAGAGGTCAAAACGCTGATCCGCGAGGTCCTCTCGGACGCTGAAACCCGCGCCTCGCTGCTCGATGAAGACCTGAACGCCGGCTGGAACAACGGCTTCTTTCTTGCCAGCCCGGACGGTTCGTTCTACATGCGGATCATGGGCATGATCCAGGTGCGCTATACCCACAGTTGGCAGGACGATTCGGCCGTAACGCTTGGCGACGATGCCAGCCCGGATGACAGCCGCGGCGGTTTCGGCATCACGCGCACGCGCTTCGGATTCAAGGGCCACATCGTCGACCCGAGTTGGCAGTTCCTGCTCTGGTCCGGATACAACTGCGAAGGCGAAGCCGTCGTCCTCGACGCCCACATCACCAAGAATTTCGAAGGCCCGCTCTCCCTGACCGCCGGGCAATTCAAGCTGCCTTTCCAGTATGAATACCTGGTTTCCGAGACGCGGCTTCAGTTCATCGAGCGCACGCTGGTCGCCGGTGAGTTCTGCGGCACCTACACGCAGGGCCTGAAGCTGACCTACCAGGACGAAATCCTGCGACTGGTCGGCTCGATCAACGACGGCGCTTCCACGATCAACACGACCTGGCATACCCGTTTGAATGAAGGGCTGGCGCTGACCGGCCGCGCTGCATGGAAACTGACCGGCAACTGGAAAGATTACGCGGATTGGGAGGGCTTCCCGGGACAGGACATGCTCGTGGTGCTCGCCGGAGCGGTGCATTGGGAACAAGATGAGTACGGCACGGATGACGACAAGGAAGTCGAAACGTTCCGCTGGACCGTGGACGGTTCGCTGGAGATCGCCGGGGCCAACCTCTTCGCCGCGGTGGTCGGCAGCCACCTGGATACCGACGAGGGCCCCTCGACCGACCAGATCGCC
>JANQHK010000110.1 GCA_028282685.1 Phycisphaeraceae bacterium | reverse complement strand
TGCGATCTTGGCGAGCTTTTCTTGTCCGTGTTGAACCGGCTCTATCCCGGCCATCGGTCTCGGCCCCGAAAAGCGCCAAGCCATAATGAGAACTGCTGAACGCCCTGGATCCATCCGGGGGTTTCGGCGCAGACTCAGGTAGGCACCAGGATCGCCCGATCCGGGAGGAACGACACGATGCTTGGACGATGGGGTGGACTTGTCGCGGCGATGGTGCTGATGGTATGCGGCTCTGCCCGGGCCGCCGACGAGGGGCCGCCGACGCCCCTTTCCTTCGGGTTCATGCCCTACCTCAATGCCGAGCACTTGATCGAGAAGTACACCCCGCTGGCGGAGTATCTGTCCGAGGTCCTGGGGCGCCCGGTGCGGATCACCGTGGCGCGCGACTACGCCGAGCACATTCGCCTGACCGGGGAGGACAAGCTCGACATCTCCTTCCTTGGCGGCAGTCCGTACGTGGTCATCGGCGATACCTATGGGCGTAAACCCCTGCTGGCTCGCTACGCGTTCGACGGACAGCCCACCTTCCGCTCGGTGATTCTGGTCGCCGCCGACAGCCCCATCGAGGACCTTGCGGCCTTGAACGGCCAGCGCATGGCGTTCGGCAGCATCAAGTCCACGCTCAGCACGCAAGTGCCCCTGTTCATGCTCATGCGCGCCGGCGTGCGCCTGACCGACCTGGCCGACCACAAGCACCTGCGCAATCACGAGAACGTGATTTTCGGCGTGGAGTTCGGTGACTTCGAGGCCGGTGCCGTCGCCGAGGAGGTGTTCCAGGAACATCATGACCGCCATATTCGCGCGCTGGCGTATTCGCCGGAGGTCTCGACCCATGTGTTCGTGGCCCGGGCCACCATGGATGAGGATCTTCGAGAGGCCATCTCGGAGGCACTGACGGGGTTGACGGATGACCCGCGGGCGGCGGCGGTGCTGGGGGCGATCAGTGCGCGGCTGACGGGGTTCGTGCCGGCGGCGGACACGGATTACGATCTGCATCGCGAAATTCTGGGTACGGTCCTGCCTGTCCTTGAACCGTAGAGCCCGTCCGGAAAGTCTCGAATACCGCCACGCAGTGTGGTCGAGCCTCGAACAGCATGCCGTTACAGCATGCCGTGTGCTGTGCGTTTCAGGGCTTTCCGGACAGACGCTTCAAGAGATTGTGATCGGTCGCTCGTCGGCGCTGACTTTGGTCCCTTGTCAAGAGGCGAAGGCCGAGAAACAGGGCTCCGAACGCGGATGACCGATCGTTAAGGGGCCATGATCCGAGGGAGATCCTTCGCGTCCAGAGGACGCTCAGGATGAGGATTGTCATTTTTTAAGGGCTTCATCCTGAAGGAGCCCCCGCGTCCATCGTCCCGATGGACGCGATCACCCTCTACGGAGACGCTACGCGTGGCCCCAAGACGACCAATGGGGGCGACGGAAGGATCTCCATCGGTGGTCCTGACCCTCGCAGAGTGCGCTTCTTAGAGCATGGTGAGTGATATTGGACTCACTCACCATGCTCTAAGAGGCTGATATTGAAGCAAATCGTCGTCGCGATCCGGTTCGGATCGCTCGGGATT
>JANQHK010000033.1 GCA_028282685.1 Phycisphaeraceae bacterium | reverse complement strand
CACGCCTACGTCTACTTCACCTACGGCATGCATTACTGTTTCAATGTCGTGGCCGAGACGGTCGATCGCCCCACGGCCTGTCTGATTCGCGCGTTGCAGCCGATGGAGGGCCTGGAAACCATGCGCAAAAACCGCAGCGGGAAAATCCCCGTCCAGCGGCTGCGTGATACCGATCTCGGCTCCGGCCCGGCCAAACTTTGCCAGGCCCTGGCCGTCGACCGGGACCTGGACGGCGAAGACCTGGTCGAAAGCGATCGCCTGTGGATTGCCGGCCGGCGATCCGCGGCGGCGGCTTCGGTGGTGGCGGACCGGCGGATCGGCGTGGCGTATGCCGGATCGTGGGCGGACAAACCGCTGCGATTCCTGCTGGCGGACAGTCCGTACGTTTCGGCGCCGGTGGGGCGCGGCGGTTGATTCGGCCCCGCACCCCGCTATGCTTTACTTTGATCTTGACCGGGAAGCATTGCCGCCATGGAAGAACAGACCCCAAGACCCTTGCAGGAAATTGCCGCGGAAACGCGTTACCCCATCGCGGCGTTTCATTTTGTCCGGCGCGGTTTGGATTTCACGGTTCAACGCATTCACGAAGACCCCGAGGCCCTCGATGAGGCCCAGCGGCACGTCTGCGGCCAACAGCTCAGTCAGGGACTGCGCGATTTCGCCATTGAGCAGTTCGGCCTGCTGGCCCGGACCGTTCTGGGATACTGGAACATTCGATGCACCGAGGATTTCGGCCGGATCGTCTTCGCCATGGTCAACGGCGGACTGATGCAGGCGACCGAAAGCGACTCGATTGCCGACTTCGATAACTGTTTCGATTTCGATGCGGCATTCGTCGCCCAGGTGCCGGTCAACCGCATCGCCGAGCTGGACACCAATCTCCAGATGAAGACGGAATAGCAACCGTCGCCGCGAAGAAAATCAATGCGTCAGCACGTACGCCAGGATATTGGCGTTGATCTGCTTGGCGTTGCGGACGTAGTTGGCGCCGCAGCAGCAGCAGTCGGCCCCCATCGAGGCCACGTCCCGCAAATCCACCGGGCACCAGACCATGACCAGGCGTTCATCCAGGAAGATTCCGTAGAGTTGACTGTCCCCGGTGCGTGAACAGCGCACCGCCGGGATGCGGTAGATCGTATCGAAGATCGGGTGATCCATCGGCAACGGCTCGAGCTGATGATCGGGAAGCGTGCGCTGAAGTGTCTGCTTGAACGAAGCGTTCCATTTGGGATCGAGGCAACTGCTGGAGGCCAGCACGAATCCGCCGCCGGTGAGGTAGGCGCGCAGATTTTCCACCTGGGCATCGTTAAAGTCGAACGCGCCCTCGCCGAACCAGATGACCATCGGGTGATCGAACAGGGCGGGCTGGTCGACGGGCACATCGTCGAAATCGCGGTGAATGTGGATCGTCGTTTCGCGGCGGACCGCATACAGAAAGGCGTTGGCGAAACACTTGGTCTTCTGATTCTCGGCGTAGATCAGCCGTCCCACGCGCACCTGGCCTTCCGCCGGCTCGGCGGTTTCGTCAGCGATGGCCCCGCACGGAATGCACAGCGCGGCCAGAAGCAGCAGGATATGGCGTTTACAAATCATGGCGAAGATTCCGTATCGGCATCGCGGCTGATGCGCAGAAAATATTCGGCGACCGGTTCACGATAGGCCGCGGGCGCGCGCCCGGCCAGGGCGCGGTAGGCGACGGGCAGGGCGGGATCTAACAATACCGAACGCACCACGTTGCCCTGCGCCAGCGGGTCGGGGGGCGCGATTTCGGCCGGCTGATCGCCTCCGGTGCCGGTCGCTTGCGGATCAAAACCCGTCGTGGCTCCGCTGCTTTGGGTGGTGGAGGATTCCGATTCGTTGGGATCGCCCCCGGTGGCGGTGGCTTCGGTCGGATCGCCGCTGTTCAGGTCGGCCGCGATGGTGGCCTGGACGGCCTGGTTTTGCTGCTCGATGTACTCGGCCAGTTCGGCCGGCTTCAGGCCGATCAACTCCAGAGTATGCGATTGGCGGGAGGTCAGGCCGTCCCGACTGGCCAGCCGGAAGGTGATCTTCTGTTCGCCGGCGGTCAGCTTGCTCTGCAAACGCAATCCATCAGCGGCAGGGTGGTCGATGTTCGCATCGTCCCGATTGGCCTTGACGCGCATCTCAACCGTTGCACCGACGGGGCCGACGATGGGTTTGCGCGACGCAGCGGCCGGCAGAGCGATCCACTGTTCGGAATCCGGCGGGCGCATCGACAGGTTCATCTCCAGCAGCCGCGGCAAGCGGACCGGCTTAACGATGAACCGGCGCGAACGCGCATGGCTGCCGACGATCATGCCGCGCATCGGCTGGCGCAGGTTGGGGATGTCGAGAGAGAACAAGTTGGACGGGGATTCCGGCGCCATGACAATTTCGGCCTGCCGCTGGCCCTGTTGATCGAACAGGACCACGTGCGGCGGTTGCTTTGCCGGATGCGTACTCATCACTCCGATATGCAGTGTGTCGCCGATGGCGGTCGGCTCGGGCGTCAGGCGCACTTGCCAATGATGTCGGCTTGCCGGTGGGTGATCGCCGAACGGATCGGCCAGTCGCATCACCGCTCGCCACGGTGCGACGGGCGCCAGCAGGACCGTACTCAGCACGACCAGGCCGACGAACGAGGCGGCGGTCGCTATCAGTCGTCGCCGCGCTCGTCGAAATCGCGCTGGGTCGATCAGGGTCAGCGGATCGATGCGCGCGATGGCATCGCGTCCCGATTCCACGGCTCGCCGTGAAAGCGCCGCGGGCAACGCATCCGGCCAGTCGCGCGACGCCAACTGCACGGCATTGACCAGACGGTTGCCGGCGATGTCGGCCCGCTGCTCGCACCAGCGCGCGTAATCGTGTTCATCGAGACGACGCATGCGAGACGGTAGTCGCAACGCCGTGAACGCGATCCCCAGCCCGATCAGCAGGGCCAAGCCCATCGCCGCGCGCACGGTGGGAGACAGTTCGTGCAATACCGTCGGGTCATCTTCAAACGCCGCGCCGATCAACGACCAGCCCGCGTCGAGCAACAGCGCGATCGTCAAAACCGCCAGCCAGATCGTGACCGCGCGCACGAACCGCTCCCGCCGGACCTGACGGCGATGCAGCCGGGCCAGTTCGCTCAACCTGTCGCGCAGCGGATCGTTCACAGCATGCCTTTCGATCGGCGGGCGAACCACTCGACGCCCATGGCCAGGATCAACGCAACGAACACCCATCCCGTCGTCCAGATCGGCCGGTACGTTGTTTGTGCCTGCTGAGTGGTATTGACAGGCACAGTCAGTGAAACCGGATCGGGCAGGGGGGCATCGAATGGAATTGCCCTGCCGCCGGTGCGTCGGGCAAGTTGCGCCAGCCAGTCCGGTCGCGCGCCGCTTTGGCGTTGTTCATCGGCCGGATCGTAACAGGCCAGCTTCGTGCTCTGGACGAGGCGGCCGTCGGCATCACGCAGTTCCACGGTATGCACGCCGACCCGTTCCGGGACGAATCCGGTGCGCAGTCGATTGGGATCGCCCGCACGTGCGCCCGGGTTCAATGTTTGTGTCGATCCATCCGGCCGGATGTGATGAAGTCGGCAGCCGGCCTCGATCAGGCGTTGCGCCGACTGATTGATCGAACGCACCTCCGCGTTCACCGTTTCGCCGAGCGATGTAGCGTGGCGATCGAGCGACAGCGCCAGCCCCGCTTTGCCGATCAATTCTCCGCCCGTCGCCAGCCAGCGCACGGCGTTGATCATGAAACTGCGGTAGGCGGAGCCGGCGTCGTTGCGATCGGGCGGTTGCATCGCCCAGCGCCACAGGCCGTCGGTCATGACCTGCAGAACGCGTCCGGAGCCGATGCGCTGGTAGGCCGCGGCGGCCATGGCGGGCGCGTCGGCGTCCTGCGGTTGCTGGGTCAACAACACCACCGCGGCACTTTTCGTGCCGAGGTTTTGCGTGGCGGCGATCATGTCGGGCAGTTGGCGCGTCCGCACGTTGCCAATCAGGCGCCGGCCCGGATCGGTCAGCTGTATGGATAACTCCCGCACCACCCGCTCGCCCCATTGGGCCGGTTCGATGGCCCGGAAGATTTCCGCCGCGGTTTGTCCCTGCGGTGTGTCTTGGTTGAATGGCTGCCCGCGCGCCGCCATCAGTCCCCGCCCGGCGGAGACGTAATCGGTCAGCAACTGCGCCCGCTGTGCACCGAAGAACCGCTCCGCGCCCTTGCCGAGAATCACCACGTCGTATTGGCTCAGTGCCGCTTGCGTGAGGGGCGCTTCGATGGAATCGCCGCCGTCGTGCGTGGTCTGGATGCGATCGTTGCGCAGCGCCTGTACGGCGGTCAGGTCGATCCGCGGATCGCTGCGCAAGGCGCGCAGCAGGAAGCGCGTCTCCCAGTAGGGCCGACCTTCAAAACACACCACGCGCAACCGCCGGCCGATCGGTCGAACGAACAGCTCTCTCTGGTTGTTGGCGATCGTCGCTTCACGCGCCATCGCGTCAACGCTCACGGTGTAGTGCAGCATTGGGTTGTCATCGTGATCGCCGAGTTTGGGTTTGTGTGTGAAGGTCAACGTGGCGGCGCGGTCCGCCGCGGGCAGCCGAACGTTCTGGGCGGCAATGGGACGGCCGTCGAGGTTCAGCGTCACTTGCGTCGAAAGATCGGCGTATCCGCTCTGGCGTAATGCGACGTGGATTCGCACCGGCTGATCGTTGAACACGCGGTCCGGCTCGGCGTAGGCATGCAGCACCACGTCCGCCGGCTCGTCGGTGGCGCCGAGGGCAATCGTGAAAACCGTCACGCCTTTGGCCGCCGCCGCATCGACGATGCGATCCAGCGCCGCCCGGGGGTCCAGCGGCCCGGTGTCGCGGCCGTCGCTGAGAAGAACGACCGAATCGCCGGCGCGCACATCGGCCCGGCCAAGCAGACGCAGCAAGGCGTCGGTCAATCGCGTCTGTCGGCCCGCCGGTTCGGTCTGCATCAGCGTCGGCCAGTCGATTGACGCCGACGCTTCATCGAAGCGGTGAATACGCAGCGAACTCCGCTTCGCCCAGCCGCTTTGCCGTAACGTATCCAGGGCGATGTCCCAGCGGCTTCGGCCCCGCACATCGCTTCGCTTCATACTCAGCGAACTGTCGACCAACAGATGCTGCGTGGCCCTGTGAAGGTCGGACTGCGCGGCGGGGTCGGGACGGCAGGGATTGAGCAATAGTGCGCCGAACGCGACGATGAGTAACACGCGCAACGCCAGGACCCACAAGCGCCCGGTCGCATCGGAACGCACGTAGACCACCAACGAAACCATCAGCGCAACCGCCACCAACAGCACCGCCGGCGGCGCGGGCAACAGCGGCCGCCAAAACCACGCGGCCAGTCCTGCGTCGAAATGAAGCCACGCGCCATTCATGCCGTTTCCCCCGGATGAGGGTCTGTTGTTTCAGACGTGAAGTTGCTCATCGTGTTCGGCGCGTTGCGGCGTTGGGTGAAGCCGACAATCACCATTTCCACGATCCCCAGCGCCAGCGCCCCGGCCAAGCACCAGGGCCATAGCGGTGTCGGCTTGTCATCGGCATTGTTCTTTGCGGTTTGTTCGACTGCATCGTTTGCAGGCGCAGCGCCCGTGGCGTCCTGCGGCAAATCGACGATCGGTCGCAGGTCGCTTTCTCGCTCGTCGAGTGTGACGGTGAAGCTGCCGTGCGGTTTGCCCTGTCGATCGACGATACGGTGCAGCCCCGCTTGCCCCGTGACTTCGCACAGCAGGTGTCTTTTATTCTGCAAAGATTGCACGTAAAACGGCAGCGATTGGCCGTCCGGCGCGCGCACGACCAGTTGGCCAAGCGGTTGTTCGGTCGGCAGCGGGACGTGCGCCGTCTTCCCGGCCGTGACGACCGTCGGCCCTGTGCCGTCCGGCGTCACCCATTCGAGCATCCGATGCACCAGCGGCAGAAACGCCGGACTGCGCACGAAATCGTTGTCATACGGGTTGATCGAACCGAGCCAGGTGAGTGATTGCGGCGAATGGGAACACAGGGCCGGCTCACCGTTGGACCATTGCGCCAAGGGGGCTTTCGCTGTGGTTGGTGTTGCGGATTTTGCAGCGTGACGGAATCGCAAGTCCAGAAGTGTTTTTCTCGATTCACCCTGAAACGGCGAGAAGAAATCTTCATCGAGGAAGCCGGCATTCAAGCTCACGGGTTGGCCGGATGTGTTCCGTTCGGCAGCAGGGAATACAAGACGACCGTATGCTCCCTCGGTAGGAAGTTGCCATATCCGGTTGTTGATGACTCGCGTGTACGCGGAACCGCACTGCACCAGGATGTCCGGCCGTTTTTTTTGTTGTGTTTCGTCAGCATTGGCCACGCGCAAGCGATACGGGCCGCCGGGAGCGGGTTGGATCGCGCGGGCAAGGTAATACGCTGCGTTGTCCGGATCGTCGACGGATTGTCTGGTGAGCAGCAGCACGTCGATCGATGGACGCACATTGACGGTGAGTTCGATCTTGTTGTCCGGAGCGAAATTGTCCGGCGGCAGGGCGAGGGAAAGGCCTGCGGGGCCGGGCGCATCGAATTGCACGATCATCGTGGCGGTGGCGGTCTGTCCGGGGGGGATTTCCAGCGGAGCGCTGTCGGTTACATCACCGGTCAATTCCACGGCAGGGCGGGCCGTTTCATCGCTGTGGTTGGCCACGGTCACCATCACGCGGCAGGGCATTCCCGCGACCGGTTGCGCCGGATCGAGCACCGGCGCCAGCAGCGCGAGGTTGGACGCATCCAACTCCTCGCCCAGCCGATGCCAGGTGACCGGCCGGTCGATTTTGCCGCGCAGTGATGCGGCCTGCATGTCGCTGAACACGTGAAGTTCGCTGTTGCCCGGCGTGGTGCGAATCGCTGCGCTCAGATCGGCAAGCGCTGTGTCCGGCTGCGCCGCTTCCAGACGATCGAGTAACGCGAAAAAATTGGCCGTCGGTTCGGGAAGCAGCGGCTGGGCTTCGAATCCGACGAGGATCACCGCGGCCCGGTCGCGCACCGGATCGAGCGAAGCGATCAACCGGCGCACCTGTTGTCGGGCGCGATGAAACAGCGTCACGCCGCCATCCCCGCGCGTCATGGATGCCGAGGCGTCGAGCAGGATGGCCACGCGGCGCCCGGCCGGTTGCTCGTCGGCCCGGGGCTCAATCGGCGGCGCCGTCCACACCGGCTGCGCAAAGGCCAGCACCACCATCGCCACCACACCGCAGCGGCAGACCAGCAGCGCCGCATCGCGCAGCACGGAGCGCCGGGCCAGTTCGGTCTGGGATTCCCGGAGCAGTCGCAGTGAGGAAAACCACGCCGCAGGTCCCGTCGCGCGCGACCAGAGATGCGCCAGCACCGGCAGCGCGATCGCCCCCAGGCCCGCCAGCCAGGGCGATGCAGCCAACTCCACGGCGGCCACGATCGTTGCGTTCATCGTGATTTATTGTAACTTAACGCGTCCGAACCGACGTGTTTCCAAAAGCCGTGTTTCCAAAAAGGGAATTCGCCATGAGTACACGCCAGGATGTTTGTCAACGAGCGGCCGAGGGGCTCCAACGCTTCGCCGAGCGGGCCCGATCCACGCATGTGATGGTTGGCTTTGACGGCTTTGTCGATTCGATCATCGCCGTGGTCGACAAACGATTCAGCCCGACCGATTATCAGCCGATCGGCCAGATCGCCGACTTTGGCCGCAAGATTCTCGACGCCGCCGGCCAGTCCAGCAATTACGAACTGGTGATCAAGCAACAGAAACTCGGCGGCAACGGACCGATCATGGCCAATGCGCTGGTCGAGGCGACGCTGGCGGTCACATTCATCGGCTGCATCGGCGCGCCGGAGATTCACCCGGTCTTTGGCGATTTCGCCGAGCGTTGTCACGCATGTCTGCCCGTCAGCGATCCCGGCTATACCGATGCGTTCGAGTTCGACGACGGCAAGCTGCTGTTCGGTAAGCACTCCAACATCCGCACGCTGGGCCCGCGGACCATCCGCGATGCCCTGGGCGATGAGAGGTTCATCGAAACGCTCAACCGGTGCGAACTGCTGGCGATGGTCAACTGGACCATGCTGCCGCACACTTCGGAAATCTGGCGGTACATGCTGGACGACATCCTGCCGAAACTGGCCCGCCCGGACGGCAACCGGTTGAGCGTGTTCATCGACCTGTGCGATCCGGAAAAGCGCACCACCGAATCGCTGGTTGAAGCGATGGGGCTGTTGGGCACGATGCAGACTTATGCCGATGTGACGCTTGGGCTGAACCTGAAGGAATCGACGCAGGTGGCCGCGGCACTGGGCGTGGCCGTGGATGGCGATCCCGAAGCGGCCATCGAGACCACCGCTGCGGGCATTCGCGAGAAGATGGGTATCACGTGTGTGATGATTCATCCACGCAAGAGCGCTGCGGCGGCGCGGCTCGAAGGCGATGCCGTGGTGACCGCCCATTTCCCCGGACCCTATGTCCAGCAACCCAAACTCTCGACCGGCGCCGGTGATAACTGCAACGCCGGGTTCTGCCTCGGTTGTCTGGCCGGGCTGGATCTGCAGGCCTGCCTGGCGGTGGGGACGGCCCTGAGCGGATATTACGTCCGCAACGCCGGCAGCCCCACGCTCGAACAGCTGGCCCTGTTCGCCGCCAACCTGCCCGAGCCGGAGTAATACCAACGGCAAAGATCACAAAGAAGTGCGAAAGACGCGAAGGGTTTATTCGACGGGATGAATCGTCCTTTCGCTCCTGTTAATTTAATCGGGTCCGTGTTTTGGTGTCATGGTCGGCCCGGCTGCGATATCTCAGAGTGTGTGTGAGAAGAGTTCTTGTACGAGCTGCGCCCGTGAGGAAGCGGTCCGCACAACACCCGAACCCGGCGGGGCAGGTGCGGTCATTGACCTGCGGGAGAGCGGAAAGTCGGGCGCGGATCAACGGCCCGACGACCGCTCCCTCACCGTCGCGGCTCGTTCGGACCGGACACAAACCATGCAAGACGCTCTAA
>JANQHK010000022.1 GCA_028282685.1 Phycisphaeraceae bacterium | reverse complement strand
CACCCGTCTTCATACGACCCTGGGTCCCTCGCCTTTGATCCTGCAGGCGACGGTCGCGGCGGCAGTGGGAGTCGTCGGTTGGCTGATCGAAGCGGCGGCGACATGGTCCGCACGCCGTCAAAACACTACAATGGCTGCACAGGCCAACCACCCCCCAGATGACGTTCGCCCCTGAGAGACAAGGATACTGCATGGAATTTATTACCAACGAAGAACGCGAGACACTTCAAAAACGCCTTGACGAGCTGATCGTCAATCGGCCGATCATCTCCAAGCGCATTGCCGAGGCGCGCGAGCTGGGCGACTTGTCGGAGAACGCCGAATACCACGCCGCACGCGAGGAGCAGGGATTGCAGGAGGCCGAAATCCGACGCATCGAGGAACGCCTGAAAAGCGCCAAAACCGTGGACAACGAAGCGATTCCCGATGACATCGTCTTCCTCGGCGCCACCGTCAAACTGCGCGACGAAGGTAACGACGACGAGGACATGTACCGTCTGGTCGGCGAGGCCTCGGGCAATTTCGATCTTGATGTGATCGAAGTGACGGCCGGCTCGCCCATGGGCGAAGCCCTGATGAAAGCACGCGTCGGCGAGACGATCAAGGTCGACATGCCGCGCGGCACCAAGCGCTTTACGATCCTGGAGATCATGTAACAGAAAAACCACAAAGGCACGAAGGAAAATTTTGACAGGATAAACAGGATTAAATGGGTCAATTCAGGAAACGCATACGAATCAATCCGGTCGATCCAGTTCATCCTGTCAAAAAATAGAACGGTTGGTGTTTCTTCCTGCCTTCGTGCCTTCCCAGCTATGTTCAATGTCTCAGCCGCCAAGGAGAAGCAACTGCTCGAGCGCATGCAGCGCCTGGGCATTGCCGAATCCGATCTCGACGAACAATTTGTCCGGGGCGACGGGCCGGGCGGACAGAAAATCAACAAGACCAGCATCTGCGTCGTCCTGACGCACAAGCCGACCGGCGCCGTGGTCCGCGCCGCGCGCGAGCGCAGCCAGTCGACCAACCGCTTCCTTGCCCGTCGCCTGCTCTGCGACCGGATCGAAGGCGGAAATCCCAAAGCCGAAGCACAGGCGGCGAAAAGAAAGAAACAGAAAGATCGCCGGCGACGTCGCAGTAAACAAGCCAAGGATCAATAATCAGTGGCAAATGAAGAACCAACGATCGAGTCCCGGAGCGATGTGTTGGATGACTTGATGATTGCACCTTGCACCTTACTTTGCCATCGAAAATTGGTTCTTGAACCGTCCCTTCGGATGATATAATCCCTCCATGCCGCGTTACATCGCCGCGATCGACCAAGGCACCACCAGCACGCGCTGCCTGTTGCTGGATGAGCGGGCGCATATCGCCGCCGCCGCACAACGCGAGCATCAGCAGATTTATCCCCGGCCGGGGTGGGTCGAACACGATGCCGAGGAAATCCACCTGGCGACCTGCCGCGTGATCGAGCAGGCGATCGTCGAATCGTCCGTCAGGCCCGGGGAGATCGTTGCGGTCGGCATCACCAACCAGCGCGAGACGGTCGTCGCCTGGGACCGCCGCACCGGCAAGCCCCTGCATCACGCCATCGTCTGGCAGGACACGCGCACGCAATCGCTCTGCGATGCGCTGGCGGCCGAAGCAGGACCGAACCGTTTTCGAGAGCAGACCGGCCTGCCCATTGCGACCTACTTTTCCGGCCCGAAGATGCGCTGGCTGATTGAAAACCACCGCGCCGTTTTCGACGCGGCCGAGCGCGGTCATCTCATGCTCGGCACCATCGACGCCTGGCTGGTCTACAAACTGACCGGCGGCGCGCAACGCGGCGTCCATGTGACCGATCCCACCAACGCCTGTCGCACCATGCTGATGAACCTGCACACGCTGCAATGGGACCATGATCTGTGCGGCACGATCGGCGTGCCGCGCGACGCCCTGCCAGCAATCCATCCGTCCAGTGAGCCGGCGTCGTACGGAACGACCACGCCGAACGGACCTTTTGAAGCCGAACTTCCCATCACCGGTATTCTCGGCGATCAACAAGCCGCCCTGGTCGGGCAGGCCTGCTTCGAGCCCGGACAAATCAAAAACACCTACGGCACCGGCTGCTTCCTCCTCCAACACACCGGCGAAACGCCCGTGCAGTCGCGCGCCGGTCTGCTCAGTACCGTCGCTTATCAATTCGCCGATCGACCGCCCGCCTATGCGCTGGAAGGTTCGATTGCCATCACTGGCGCGCTGGTTCAATGGCTGCGCGACAACCTGGGTCTGATCGGTTCGTCCGCGGAAGTTGAAGCCCTGGCCGGCACCGTGCATGACAACGGCGGCGTGTACATCGTCCCGGCGTTCAGCGGCCTGTTCGCTCCACACTGGCGCGCCGATGCGCGGGGCGTGATTGCGGGGCTGACGCGATACGCCAACAAAGCGCACATCGCGCGCGCCGCCCTCGAAGCCACCGCCTATCAGACGCGCGATGTGGTGTTGGCCATGCGCGCCGATTGCGGCCAATCCCCGCCGCAGCTGCGCGTGGACGGCGGTATGACCGCCAACGCCCTGCTCATGCAGTTTCAGGCCGACGTGCTCGATCTGCCCGTGGTGCGTCCCCGCATCACCGAAACCACCGCGCTGGGCGCCGCATACGCCGCCGGACTGGCCGTCGGATTCTGGTCGAGCACGGATGAATTGGCCGCGCTCAATCCGCCCGATCACACCTGGCGGCCCGCGATGGAAGATGCCACGCGCAAACGGCTGTGCATCGGATGGGCCAAAGCCGTGGAACGTTCGCTGGGATGGGAAGATGTTGGTTAATGGATGAATCGGCTCACTACACTTTGTCGAGAACAGATTCTAATCGATTGCGGAAACTACACAGAGAAAAATATTTCATCTTCGATTTCGCTATCCCCCTCCGCAGTCCTCTGCGACCTCGGTGGCGAATGAATCCGGACCATCCGATAGGTAATTCTTCTTGTTGGTCCACGTCGAGACGGGTATCCTCATCTCATGGAACTGCCCCGCCGAGCCCGCGGTAATGAACTGCTCAAACCCGGTGCGCTGATTGACTTGCGCGGTCGCCTGCGACGTATCGCCGATCGACACGACCTGGCGACCGTCATCGCCTGCGCGTTCGACCATCGCACGCGTATGCTGCCGTTCATCTTCGCCGATACGCGCATGATCCCCGCGGGAGTCCGCGCGATCGGATCGGCTCTGGCCGACTGCGGCTTCGGCAAGACGCGCATCGTCCTACAGCAGTGGAACAAGCGTTTCCGTCCGTCGCTGATGCAACTCGACGGCCGCGTGCCCGATCTGTTCATGGTCTCCAGTATGGGTCTGCACTACGAGCAGAGCATGAAGTTGATGCGCGATGCCCAGCGCATCGACGCAGCGCACCGGCCGCTCGTGATCGCCGGGGGACCGAACTGCGTCTACGAACCGTGGACGGTCTTCAATACCGATTCCGGTCAACCGGCCGGCGCCGATGTGGCTGTGACCGGCGAAGAGTACGTCACGCTCAGTCTGCTCGAAGCGATCCTGAACGAGCGGGCCGAGGGCGAATCGATGCGGGCGGCGTTTTTCCGGGCGCGCGATCGCGGGGCGCTCGATGCCATCCCCGGCCTGATGTACGCGCGCGGAAGCCGCGAGGGCGTGGCTGAGGAACTGGTCGACACCGGCATCCAGCAACTGGTCGGCGATCTGGATGAGTTGCCCGATCCCGTGCCCGGTTACGCCATGCTCGAACCGCCCAGCCGCCGCCCCACACTCGGCTCCCAACCTGTCCCCACAGACCGCATCCGCAAGCTCAGCCCGATCAGTTCGATCGTCATGACGTTCGGCTGCAAGTTCGCCTGTCAATACTGCCCGATCCCCGGTTACAACCAGCGTCAACATCGATTGAAAAGCCCGCAGCGCATCGCCGAGGAGATGGGCCGACTCAACCAATCCTACGGCCTGCGCTATTTCTTTGGGGCCGATGACAACTTCTTCAACGATCACGATCGCACGTTGGAAATCGTCAACACCCTGGCCAACACTCAGATCAATGGCACACCGCTGCGCAAGAAGGCGCGCTGGTACACCGAGGTCACCGTGCACGACACGCTGAAACTGAAGGATCACCTGCCGCTGATCCGCGAGGCCGGGTGTCGGGCGCTGTGGCTGGGCGTGGAAGACATGACGGGCACGCTGGTCAAGAAAGGTCAGAGCGTCGACAAGACGCAGGAAGCGTTTGAGCGGTTGTGCGATGCGGGCATCTGTCCCATGCCGATGATGATGCACCACGACACACAACCGCTGGTCACGCGCACCAGCCATTACGGCCTGCTGAACCAGATCCGTCTGTTGCGCCGGGCGGGAGCGGTTTCCTTGCAGGTGTTGATGGTCACGCCCTCGGCGGGATCGAAACTCTACGAGCAGACATTTGAATCGGGCCAGGTCTACAAGCAAGTCGGCAACCGGCGCGTCGCACCGCACATGTACGATGGGAACTACGTGGTCGCCTCGAAACATGCCAAGCCGTGGCGCAAGCAACTCACGTTGATCGCCGGTTACGCGTATTTCTACAATCCGATCGGATTCATCGCGGCACTGGTGCGCCGCAAGAGCAAGCTGGCGCTCAAGCCGGCGGGAATGCAGATCATCGGCATGGCGGGTCTGACGCAGACGATCCGCCGCACGTTGCATTGGGCCGTGCGATTGCGATTCGGAAAAGTTGAACGCCTGAGCGAAACACCCACCAGCGCAATCCCGATGCGCAGTGTCGATGGCGGCCGCGCCGGTCACGATCCCATCCCCGCGCGCGAACCTACCGCCGCTCATCACCCCGTGGTAACGCCCCTGACCGTCTCCGCTTCGTAAAACCCCCAGCCACACCTACCGGAAATGAAAAAGCCACCGGTCGGATTCGAACCGACGACCTGCGGTTTACAAAACCGCTGCTCTGACCAGCTGAGCTACGGTGGCGACCACGCTATTGTAACGGCTAGCCAATCGTATCGGCCAGCGCGACGCGGTGTTCCGGCTATTCGCTATTTGAGGGCAGTTCGACAAATCGCAGATCGTCGAAACGGATCGGTCGGTCGGCGTAAGGGGTGCCCCAGACCGAGGCCTCGCCTTCGATCGGCTCGACGTCGGTTTCGTGGTGGATCATCCAGTCGGTCGGCTCGGTCTCAGCGGCAGGCCAGGCCTTGCCCCGGTAGAGCCACTTGTTGTCGTCGAGGCGCGTGAGGCGCATCTTCAGGCGGAGCCATTGGCCGGCGGGCCAGGTGTAAGCGACGCTGGTCAGGGGCAGGTCATCGTCGTAGAGGGTGAGGAGGTCGGCCGCGGCATCGATGCGCAGCTTCACGCCGCCCGCTGCGCCCAGTCCGATGCCGAATCGCGGATAGCGACGGCGATTGTGCTCGGTGTATACCCGCGCGGTCAACTCGACGTTATCCAACGCATACGGGCCGAACAATACGGCAAAGGCATCGAGCGGCTGACCCGGCAATTCCAACACCTTGTTACCTTCAAACTCCCGCACGGTAAATTCCCCGTCGAGCACAATCATATCTTCGGGTACTTCGCCGACTTTCACCGATTCAAAATCCTGTTCGTAAAGCACCTTGGGCGGTTCGGTCTTCTCAGCAGAAGATTGAACGGGCTGGTCTTCCGGGGGCGCAGCGCACTGCTGACAATCATCGCAGCCGAGCGGCCCGACAATCATCACAACGATTCCAACGAGACCGTACAGACGAAGCATGGTGTGGGTTACTCCTGTCGTAATGCGTTCAACAGCGATCCTTTCAACGCCCACCGCCCGGCGAGCCGCACCCACAGCGCGCCGCTGCAGAGCACGATCCCAAGGATGGCGAACATCACAGCATAGGGCGTCGGAGCGTCGGGAGAAAGCAGTGTCGGGGCAATGGCAACAGCGGCGGCAATCATGCCCGCGCCCACGCCCAGCGCCAGCAGCAGATCGTGCTCGGCGTTGAGCATGCGACGCACGGCGGACGATTCAAATCCCACAGCGCGCATCAGCGCCAGCTCCCCGCGGCGTTCGAGGATGTTGCGTGCGGCCACGATACCCAGCCCGATGCTGCCCAGGGCCATGCCCAGGCCGCCCAGCGCCGCGAAGATGGCCAAGTAAGTATTCTGCACGGCGTTGAACTCAGCCAGGCGCTGAGGCGTGGCGGTGATATCGAAGCCGACGTCTGAAAGTCGCTCGGCAAGGTGGGCCCGGACTTGTTCGGTGCGTGCTGCGGGGGCATCGATCAAAAACGCGCGGTATCCGCCGAGATCCGGATAACGCTCGATGAAATGTCGCTCGGAAATCATCAGCGATCCCTGAAGAATCGTGTCATTGAGAAAGCCGACGAGCTTGACCTGGAACGTTCGGCCGCGCTCGTCGGTGTAATCAATCGTATCGCCGATTTTCTTTTTGAGGATCCATTGAGCCGTGCCGGCGTCGACGAAGGCGGGCACCGAACCATCGATGGATTTGGTCAGTCGATGATCCCACCACTGATCCTGGGGCAGATTCATCCGGGGCGCGGAAAGGGTGAAGGGTTGCAGTATGGCCAGGGTCTGGGCCGGGACACCAACGAGACGCGGCTGCTGGGGGCGGTTGAGATTAAGACAACTGGCATCGTCACCGGCGCGCACGCGCAGCGGAATGATGTTCACCTCCCGCATGACCTGGGCATCCAGGGCGAATTCTTTGCGTCCATCGTCCGCGTTCAGATCGTGATAGATCGGCAGGGCCGACTCGGCGTAGAGCTCGAAGCCGCCTGTCGGGGAGGAACGCTGGTCCGGATTGGTCGGAGGGGTCTTGGTGTTGGCGGTAACGGCAATGACCATGAACAGCCCGCAACCCAGCAACGCGACCACTGCCATGCTTCTCCCCTTACGCCGCACGCAGTTGCGTCGGCCCAGCGCGCGCAGGTCCATGACCACGGCTGCGGACTTGCCCGACCATTGATCAAATAACGCCGAGGTCACCAAGATCGCGGCCCAAAGCACCAACACACCGGAAAAAAAGGCAAAGATGAGTTGTTCCTGTGTTGGTGCGTCAGCTTTCAACAGCATGAATGTGATCGCAAGCAGGATGCTTGCACCGGCCCCGATCCACGATTTCCATTTCCGAGTGGAAAGGACAGCAAACCGCGACAAGCCCCCCAGCAACTGGCGAGGCGTGCGACGCAGTTGCCTGCGCAAGGTCCAGGCCATGGCGAGCAGAGAAACCAATACGGAACTGACTGCGCCGCTCAGCAACGTGCTCGGCCGAACGATCAGCATCAGGTCCGCCGTGCTCACAGCGCCGCGCCAGACCCCACCGAGCAGGGCCAGTACACCCCATGCATAACCGACAGCGAGACCGACGCCAATGACCGTGCCGACCAGCGCAAGCAGAAAACTCTCACCGATCAGCATTGCAGCAATGCGGCGGGGCGTGAAGCCGAGCGCCAGCATGGTGCCGATCTGTCCGGCGCGCTGTTCGATACCAAACACGAAGAGCAGGCCGGTGAGCAGGATCGCCGCGGCGATCAGAAACATGCTCAGTCCGAGAAACAGGCCGGTGAAATCCTGTCCCTGCGACGCAGCGCGCAGGGCCTGGTCATGCACGGGGCGGAAGGTCATGCCGAACCGGCCCGGCTTCAAATCCTCGTGCAATGCCCGGACGATCGCCTGGCTGTCCTGCCGTGCAAAACGCACCTGGGTGACGTTGCCCCAGCGGTTGCCCCAGAGTTTCTGCGCGGTTTTCAGGTTAACGAAGGCCTTGGGCGCGCCGCGGTAATCGTCCCAGTACTTTTCATCTTTCTCACGGATTTTCGACAGGTCGATGGCGAAGCCGGGGTTCCAGTCGTTGATGTCATCGCTGTCGGTGATGCCGGGGAAAGAGGGCATGAGTGTTTTGTCGGCGCCGATGCCGGACATCGGCAGGAAGCCAACGACGGAAAACGTGTGCGATTGCTCGGTGAGTTTTCGACCGGCGCCAACGACGTAGTAAGTCATCGTCAGCTTGTCGCCGATCTTTGCCCGCAGATCGTCGGCCAACCAGCGATTGAGTACGATCTCATCGGATCCCAGTTCATCGTTGACTGCCGGGAAGATCGGGCGATCGGAGCGCCCGTATCCGCAGGCCATCGAGTAAGGCGCTGCGCGGTCGCCGATGCGCATTTCGTTGGCCAGGTAACTGAAGACAACATCGTGCGGCGGAACACGGTCATGCAAAAGCTCCACCATCGGCGCATCGAAAAACACGCGCTCGGTCGACAACCGCCAACCGGTCCCGTCCGCAAACGATTCCTGGTGATAACCCAGATGCCTGGGCATGACCAACGGGTAGGCCAGTTTTTCCTGGGCTTGCTGCGCGGTGAGTCGACGGTGGGGATTTCGGCCAACCAGCATCAGATTGAACGGCTCGGCCCCGGACGGTTTGGGCTGGGAAGCGATCCATCGGGCATCGGTATATTCGAGCAGTTCCCTTCGGGGCAGGAACACATTGGATGCGGAAACCTGGCTGGCAAACAACGAAAAACGCCCGAAGTTGCGGTCGCCGATTATGCGCCGCACCGGCGCATTGAACACCGTGCTGTCATCAGCAACGGACCCGATGGGCATGTCCATCGATAGCGCCGAGGCCTTGGGCAGCCGCAGGATCAACACATCGCCCACGGCCAGATCGAGCTTGCGCGCCAGGTGCGTATTGATGGCGACACCATCCTCCATGCCCGCCAGTTGGTCGTCCACCCCGCCGACGCGCCAGAAATCCGCATCCACCCCATTCACCTGGACACCGAAGTCCTGCTGCGATGCTCCTTGTTTACGGGCGACACCGCGGTATTGCAGCACACCCGCGGCAGGCATGTTGGTGGTGCGCACAAAGTTGTTTAGCAGGTTGGTATCGAGTGTGGGATGTTCGGTAACCAGAGCTTGCTGCACATCCCCCAACCGGGCGGTGGCCATCCAGTGTAGTGTGTGGCGCAGGCAGTCCCCGACAATCAGTGCGCCGGTGAGTACGGCGGCGGCGAGCGCGGCCCCGGCGATCACCCCCAGATGCGTCCGCCGGTAGTACCAGACGCTGCGCCGTATGATCGTCCAGCGGTTCATGCGGGAGCCATTCCTTCGCGAAGCCGACCGTCGACGAGGGTGTACTTCATATCGAACCGGGCCACGAGCGCCGTGGCATGCGTGACCACCACCAGGGCCGTGCCCAATTCGCGCTGCAACTCGATCAACAGATCAATCAGGTTCTCGGCGTTGGCGTGATCGAGCGCGCCGGTGGGTTCGTCGGCGAGAATCAGATCGGGCTGATTGATCAGCGCGCGGACCACGGCCACGCGTTGGCGCTGTCCTCCGGATAGCTGATCGGGGCGGTGGTGGATGCGGTCGGTTAAGCCGACGCGCTCGATCAGTTGATTGACGCGTTTCTCCGCGGCGGAGCGATCGGCATCGGCACAGGCCAGCACCGGCAGCAGCACGTTTTCCAGCACGGTGCATTGGGGCAGCAGGTGATGCAGCTGAAAGACAAATCCGATGCGCTTGTTGCGCAACTCGGCGAGCTGCTTTTCATCAAACTCGGTGAGATCATGGCCGTCGAAGAGAACACGTCCGGACGTGGGCCGATCCAGCGAACCGATCAGGTTGAGCAGGGTCGTCTTGCCCGATCCGCTGGGTCCGACGATGGCCACGGACCGGCCGCGCTCGACTTGCAGATGCAAGCCGCTCAATACGGCCGGGGCGTCCGCCCCACCGACCGACTCGTAACGCTTCGTGATGTCGCACAGTTCCAGGAGCATGGCTGATTGGTTAACTGGTTGATTGGTTGATTGGTTAACCGGAATATCGGAATACATACGATTGTACCCTGGGCTGCGTTCCGCTTCGCTCCCGGCTTATTCCATACGGATCAACGGATTCACTGATTAACCGATCAACTGAATCACCCCTCCACGCGCACCCAGCGGCGGCTCTTGAAATCAAAACGCGGCAGGGAACCCTTCTCGACAATTTCCACGGGGATGCGCAGCGTCAGACAGGTGCGTAAACCATCCGCGATATCGCGGGCCAGTTGTTGTGGGTCTTTGCAGTCGGCGGCGGGTTCGAGTTGGATGGTCATTTCATCCATGCCACGCTGCACGGTGATCGTGGCGCGGAACTCACCCACGCCGGGGTAAGACCGGATCACCTGTTCCACGGCGGAGGGATAGACGTTGACGCCGCGGATATGAATCATGTCATCGGCGCGACCGAGTATCCCGCCGCGTAAAACGAGGTAACCGGTGTCGGGATCCGGCGATTCGTCGGCCAGGGCGAGATCGCCGGTGCGGTAGCGGAGCAGAGGCGATGCGGGCCGACCGAGATTGGTCAGCACCAGTTCGCCGCGCTGGCCGGGGGGGAGCTTTTCTCCGGTGTGCGGGTCGATGATCTCGGCAATGAACTCGGCTTCGTTGACAACCAGGTTGCCGGGGGCGTTGGGCTGCTGCCAGGAGATCGGGCCCACCTCCGTCATGCCGTGATGATCAAAGACGGTGGCGCGAGGCCAGAGTTGCTCGATGGCCTGGCGCGTGGAAGGAATCGAGCCGCCGGGTTCACCGGCGACGATCAGCATGCGCACCTTGCTCTTGCGCTTCAGATTGATGTAGTGCTGCGGGGCCGATTCACCCAGACGAATCGCATAGGTCGGCGTGCAGAACAAGACGGTGATGGCGTTTTCGGTGATGCACTGCAGACGCCCGGCGGTGGTCATGCCCCCACCGGGGATGCACAGGCACCCCCGCCGCGCCGCCGCGGCGTAGGCCGTCCAGAACCCGAGGAACGGCCCGAAAGAAAACGCAAAGAACAGACGATCGCCCGGCTCCACACCGCAAGCGTCGTATATCGCATCCCAACCGTCGAGCATCCACGACCACCCCGCTTCATCATCGAGCCAGCGCATCGGTTTGGCGGTCGAGCCGGACGTCTGCCAGAAGCGCGTGTAGTGTTCGAGCGGATGGGTGAGGTTCGTTCCGTAGGGCGGGTTGCAGAGTTGGTCCCGGGTCACCTGCTCCTTGGTGGTCAGCGGCATGCGCGTAAAAAAATCGCCCAGTGAAGCGATGGATTCATCCACGCCGGCCTGCTTGAGGATCGGCAGGTAGAAACGATTGGACGTCAGCGACGCCAGCAGTTTTTTCAGCTTGGCCAGTTGCCCTTCGTCGATAGCCGAGCGATCGAGCGCGGATTTCGATTCGATGGAACTCATGATGCGATGAGATTAACCGGGTTTGTAAAGGGACACCAGACATCCGCCCGCGGCGGCGAGAAGTATTCCCAGATAAAACGGCCAGGGCGCCGCGGCCAAGCCGCCCCTCGGCGGATGGAGGATCATGGCGACGACGGCGTTGATAATCGGCGCGCCGGCGAAGATGATCGACATCACCACAGCCGGTCGACCGCTCGCGGCAAAGGCCAGCAACACGCAGAACGCTCCGCCGGCCCCGACGATCCCCGCCAGCAGCGACCATGTCACCGCGCGCCCGTTCGACAGAAAATCCCACGAGGCGCCCTTGATCAGTAACACGACCAGCGGCGCCAGCACCGCCGTGACAAAATACGCCAGTCCGACGAAGAGAAATGCCTTGTAGCGCGCGGTGGGATCGGTCTTGGGATCGAATCCCATCACGCCGGCGTGCAGCAGGATGCCGTACAGCCCCCACTGCGCCACGGTCATCAACGCAAAGACCAGCCAGGCGCCCTGGGTGGCGCTGGCCAAGGTGTTTGGTGTCATCATTCGGGTGACTCCTGTGAGTTGGCCACCGCCGCGATTCGTGCTTCGATCTCCGGGGGGATCGGGATCGATTTCATTTCGTTGTTCTGAGGATCGATCGACACACACACGCAGACAATGCGTCCGCGCGCCACGATCCGCTCGTCGGCATCGCCATACTTGACGATGTGGAACGTGAAGGTCAGCGTCTTCGCGGCCCTCTCGGCCACGCGCAGCCGAACTTCAAACTCATCATCGAACGCCAGCGGGTGCAGGTACTGGCAGCTCGCTTCGACGCGCGGCCAGGCCAGTGTGCCGCAATCCCCGCCCTGGTGAACCGGCACCTTGATCGATTTCCAGAATGCGATTTCCGCCTCTTCCATGAAGCGGAAGAAGTTGGAGTAGTGAACGATGCCGGCGGCATCGGTTTCGACGAAATGAACGCGCCGGCGGATGGATGCGTGGTGTGTCATGCCGATGATTGTACCGTTGGTTGGGTGGGCGGTTGAGTGAGGCCGGCCTGCTCGACAACGTGACGAAGAACCCCGATCACCCGGCGGGCCATATGTCCATCGGTGAAGTTTTCCAGCACGGCCCGACGCCCGGCGCGGCCCAACGCAGAGCGTCGATCCCCATCCACCAGTAACTCGGCCAGTTTGGCCGCCAGGTCGGATGGATCGTTCGGCTTGCAGAGCAGGCCCCCGCCCGTGGCTTGGATCAATTCGGGAAACGAAGCCGTCTCGGGCTGCACCACCGGCACGCCGCAGGCCATGGCCTCCAGCAGGTAGAGCCCGAACGACTCGTTCGGGGCCGGGACACTAAGCACCGACATGCCCCGCAACAGGCGGACTTTTTCTTCGCGGCTGACGTTGGGATGGAACTCGGCCCGATCGCCGCAGCCGGCTTCCTGCAAACGCCGTTGCAGACCGGCGACGAATTTCGGATCGTTCTCGGTCTGCGCTCCCACCACACACAACTGCGCGTTCTGCGAGCGACCCGAGCGGTACAGTTCGATGTACGCATCGACCAGCGTATCCAGACCTTTGGCGCGGTTCATGCGCGCCAGATAGCCGAGCGTCGGCATGGCGGGCGGTGTCTCGGGCGGCGCCAGGTCCGCGGTTTCGATGCCGTTGTGCGCAACGTGCATACGCCCCTCGGGAAGACGCAGATGCATGCGCATCTGCTCGCCGTAGTATCGGCTGACCGCCACGAGTGCATCGGCATGGCGCGACTGGTTGGCCATCAGTTCCCAGGCCTGCGAGCGATACGGCTGGACCAGCGAATCGACGAAGCCATCCTCGCCCTGGCAGAACACAACCACCGGCGCCTTCAAGGCCTCGCGGATCGGGCGGACCAGCCCCATCAACAGCGCATTGGACAGGCAGACCACATCGCACCGCCCGACCGAGCGCATCCACATCAACAGGCGATCCAGCTCCTCGGCCTGGCGGCCGCGCACCGCCTGAAGCATCGCCACCGTCATCGAGCCCAGGTCCTTGGCGTGGGTCATGCCAGAGCGACGACTGAGCCAGCGCAGCAGCGGCGGCGCATCGAGCCAGCGTCCCACCCAGCGCGGCGCTTTACGAAACAGCAGCGATTTGTGACGCAGGTAAACATTCAACCCGCCAAAGAAAACGGTATCGGGATACTCGGCGTGCTCGCCCTCCACCTTCGCGGGCAGATAAAGCTGGCCCATGACGGCCTCGTGTCCCTCGGCGCGCAGTGCCCGGATCAGCACGTTGTCGCGCATGCACGAGCCGCAGTACCAGCTTCCGGTGCCCGGGGTCAGTTGGCAGATTCGCATACCACTCCCGCGTGTCAGGTCGTTTGCGTCAGCCGGGGCCGGCCGTAGTCCAACGGCTGCGGCAACTCGGCGAATTGTCCCACCGCTTCAAAGAGTTTGCCGAAATCGTTGAACAGGCGTCCGATGAGGCAGTCGGTCAGGTCGCCGCGGACGTCCGGATGGGCGCGGATCAGTTTACCGAAGCTGAACGACGTATCGTAGAAAGCATAGACGAGCTTGCGCATTGCCTCCACGCCACGGAAGACTTCCCGCCCGTAGTTCTCAAAACGCTCGGCGGACACATCGCCGGCGCGCAGTGCCGCATCGGCGACATCGGCGGCCAGCTCTCCGCTCTTGAGCGCCAGAAACACGCCCGAAGAAAATACCGGATCGAGGAACGTCAAGGCGTCCCCGGCCAACACCAGACCATCGGCCGCACAATGTGCCGCACGGTAGCTGTAATCGCCGGTGACATAGTACCGACCGAACTGTTGCGACGAGGCCAGGTGGTCCTTGATCCACGGGTTCATGCCGATTTCGCGGCAGAAGATTTTGCCCGGATCTTTCGTGCCGTCACGATAGAGGTAGTCGCGCTCGGCAACGATGCCGACACTCACCACATCATGCGGCATGGGGATGTACCAGAACCAGCCGCGATCGGGCAGGTAGGCCACGGTGGTCGCCCCGGCGTCGAGCCCCGGATCGCGCACCGCGCCGCGGAAGTAGGTCCAGAGCGAGATTTTGCTGAGCTTCGGATCGCGCCGCCGCCAATCGAGCCGATTGATGGCGAATCCGTCGCGGCCGCTGGCGTCGATGGTCAACGGCGCGTGGAACTCGATCGTGTTTCCATTGGAACCGGATGCGCGCACCCCGGTATACCGTTCGCCGTCCATCAGCAGCTCTTTCGCGGAAGTCTGCTGGAAGACCCGCGCTCCGGATTCGGCGGCCGTTTCCATCAGCATCCGATCGAATTGATCGCGCGGCACCTGCCAGGTGCGCGCCGAATCGTGATCGACGTGCTGAAAAAAGTAGAACGGCGCCGAGACGCGCCCGTCCGTGGTGACGAACTGCACGGAATGTTTTTCGGGATATCCGGCCTGCTTGATGCGGTCGATCAGGCCCAGCCGTTCGAGTGTGAAATAGCAACAGGGCATGAGCGATTCGCCGACGTGGTATCTGGGAAACGCCTCGCGCTCCAGCAGAGCGACATCGTGCCCGGCGCGCGCCAGCAGCGCGGCGGCGGTCGATCCCGCCGGTCCGGCCCCCACCACCACCGCATCGCATGCATGCACTTCACTCATGGCCAGCACCCATTCTCATTATCTATTTCTTATCCGGCGGCAACAGCTCCAGCACCTCGGCCATCACTTCGCCCGAGACGTTGTGCAGCACGTTGCGCCGGCCAAACAGCGGCTCGTCGCTCTTGATCCGCAGCGATTTGCGGATGTCCGGGGCCTTGTCCACGCGCACGAAGCCGCTGACCTTGCTGCTGTATTCCACCTCGTATTCGCGCAGAATGGCGCCGAGCGGCTTGCGGCATTCCAAGATGACCTGCTGCGGTTCGAGATCGAAGTAACGCAGATGAATCGCAATCGCGCCGAACTCAACCGGCTGATTGGCTTCGCTCGGCGTCAGCAGGACCTTGCGCAGAAACGCCGTGCGCCGGCGATGGCTGTTCAGCACTTGCAGACGCAGAGTGGCGTTGTAGTGTTGCTCGAGCGTGCCGGTCATGTCGCGGTCGTGATCGAGCAATGCGCGCGCGCCCTGCGGCAGGTCATCGACCGACACCTCCTCGGCGCGCGGAGTGGGTTGGTCTTCCAGCGCATAGAAGATGTCCAGCGGATAGAGCAGGTGACGTTGTGTGGAGGGCTGGCTCATCGGAAATCTCAATGTGATGGTGTTTCCCGGTGTACGGGGAGAAAAAACGCAGGCAACAATTCATCGACGCGCAACAGCGCATCGCGGCTCAGCACCACGGCGTCGTCCGTAACGTGCAACAGGTCCCGCTCGGCCAGGGCCTGCACCGGCTGGGCAAAACGATCGACCGGATCGATGCCGAAATCCCGACGGATCGGCTCGCGCTCCACGCGCCCCGTTTTCAGCGGCAGGATAAACCGTCTGACCAGCCGTTCCTCATCGCTCATTGCCAGCGCGCGGCGCAGCGGCAGTTCACCCCGCTCCACCCGCTCGATGTAACTGTCGAAATCCTTGTCGTTCTGGTATTGCACGCCCGACAGATAGCCGAAGCTCGACACGCCTAACGCCGCCATATCGGCCCCGGCCCAGAGCGCATCGCGATACACGAAGCGCACGCGCTGAGGATCGCGCACCACGGTGTATGCACTGCTCACGGCGTAACCCGCCTTTTCGAAAGCCGTAAACGCTTCGCCCACCCAGCGGCGCTTGGCCGGCCAATCGGCCACGGGCGCAGTGGTTTGGCCGCTTTCGACCATCTCGCGGTAGATCGTCGTGTTGAAAGGGATTTCCATCTGGTAGATGGTGACGCAATCGGGCGCCAGTTCCAGCGTGCGCTCCAGGTTGTGATGCCAGTTGGCATCGGTCTCTTCGAGCATGCCGGCGATGAGGTCGATGTTGATCTGCGGATAGCCGGCCTTGCGTGCCCAACCGTAGGCGCTGTCGATGGCGCCGGCGTCGTGGGCGCGGTTGTTGATCTTGAGGATATGCGGATCGAAATTTTCCACGCCGAGACTCAGACGCGTCACGCCCATAGCGCGAATCGTGGCCGTTTTCTTCTCCGTCAGCGTGCCCGGCTCGGCTTCAAAGGTCACTTCCTCGACGGCGCTCCAGTCGAACGCCTGCTTCAAGCCGTCGAACAGGTATTGCAGTTGCCGGGGCGAAAGGTAGCTGGGCGTTCCCCCGCCGAAGTAAACGTACTTGAGCGGCCGCCCGCCGGCAAAAGGCGATGCGGCGTAGCGCCGCGCCTCGGCAATCACCGCATCAAGGTAGCGCGTAATCGCCGCGGCATTTTTGTCGGTGTATACCTTGAAGTAGCAAAAATGGCAGCGCTTGCGGCAGAAGGGAATGTGCACGTAAAGACCCAGCGGCGTGCCGGGTTGGGGCGGTTGCTGCAATGCCTGCAACGCAGCGGAATTTTGCTCGGCCGACCAGAACGAAAACGGCGGGTAGTTGGAAACGAAGTACCCCCCGCCGGTCGTCGGGCGGTCCTGTTCCAGTTGCGGTAACGGCGTGGCGTTGCGACTCATCGCGCATCGCCCCCTTCCCCGGCAGGAGCAAAGGCCATGACCGTGCCGTCTTCCGACGCCACGATGACCATGCCACCCGCGTACGCGGGATCGGTGCGGATCGGCGAACCGATTTCATAATTCCACAGCGCCGCGCCATCGGACAGGCGAAGCAAGTAGACGCGTCCGTCATCGCTGCCGACCACCACGCGATCGCCGACAATCAGCGGTGAACTGTCCACGCTGTCGCGCGCGGCGAAAGTCCATGCGGACTGACCGGAATCCGTGTGAACGGCATGCACGCGCTTGTCGCGCCCGCCGATAAGCGCCAATCCATCGGCCAGGACCGGAGCGCCGTGATACGATTCGCGGCTTTGGGTGTATTGCCATTTGATATGGTTGGATTTCAGATCGGCGGCGATGAAGGCGCCGGCGTGATTGCCGACGTAGGCCACGCCATCATCCACCGCCACGGCGGCGATGATCGGCTCACCGACTTCGATCTTGTTCACGGCGCTGCCGTCGTCCAGATCGACCACCCAGATCATCCCATCGCACCCCCCGTAAACGGCGCGGCCGTCGGCGATGGCGGCCGTGGCATTGATGAAGCTGCCGCTGCGGCTGCGCCAAAGACGCCGACCGTTCGTGGCATCAATGCAATGCAGGTATTCATCGTGGCTGCCGACGACCAGGCGCGGCTTTCCATCCGGGCCGACAAAGGCATTGGCCGAGCCGACGATCTTGTCGGCGGTGGGATAGACCCACCGGCGCTGCCCGGTTGCGGCATCGAGCGCGATCAATCGGCCATCGGTATCGCCGATGTAGACCGTGCCGTCATGCACCAACGGCGGGGCATTGAATCGCGGTGCATCGGCCGAGGGCTTGGGGGGATGGATCCACGCCCGGGAGCCATCGTCGAGTCGAACGGCATGCACCTGCCCGGCGACATCGCCGAAGTACACCAAGCCGTCCGCCGCCACGGGCGATGACATGACCTCGGCGCCGACTGCGTAACGCCACACCAGGCGCAGCGCATCACCAACGCGGCCATCCGCACGACCGATCAGCGCGCGATCACCGCGGTGGATCGTCCAATCGGACCCCGCGGGCCGGGTGGACATCTGCGGAACGTCAGTCCGGTCGCAGGATGTGATTGCCAAAGCCGCCATCATCATCACCGTCAGCGCCACCGTTGAGAATTTTCCCGCCATGTCGATCATCTCAAGAAAAGTGTAGGGATGAGAATCTCAATAAACCACTGGAAAAACAGCCGTTAAAGCCGACCTGCTTATCCACGATACGCCTGGCGATACAACTGCTCCAGCAGTGCCGCATCCACCGGGCGCGGATTGAACCGGCCGGTCCATTGCCCCGCGGCATCCTCGGCCAAGCGAGTGATCTCATGCTCCGAAACACCCCACTCGTTTAGCCCGCAATCGAAACCGACCAGGGCGAGCAGTTGCTCGACGCGTTCGACCAGCGCCGTCCAATCGTTCAAGCCCACCGCTTTGGCCAGGTCGTTATAAACTGCGCGGGTGTCGGTGAGTTCGGCATTGAAACGCATGACCGGCGGCAGCATACGCCCCACCGCCCGGCCGTGCGCGATGCCGTGCCGCGCGGTCAGCGGATTGGCCAGGGCATGCGCCGCACCGAGCATCGAGCGTTCGATGGCCATGCCGGCATAAGCGGCACCCAACTGCACAGACGCACGGGCATGGATATCCTCGCCGTTTTCCAACACCGCATGCAAATGCGGAACCAGCAGTCGCAGTGCGGAGCGGCTGTAGCGGTACGATTCATCGTTGCGCCGCGTACAAACCGCCGATTCGATCGCGTGGGCCAGGGCATCGATGCCGCTCTGCGCCGCGATATCGCGCGGTTGGGTGAGCGTGAGCTGCGGATCGAGTACGGCGGCGACGGGCATGGCCGACCTGGCGCCGCAGGCCATCTTGCGCCCCGTCCGGACATCGCTGATCAGTGCATACGACTGGACTTCGCTGCCGGTTCCGGCGGTGGTGGGCACGGCGATCAGCGGGAACATGGGCCGGGTCGCCTTGTCGTAGCCCACGTAATCGTGCATGGAGCCGCCATGGGTGAAAAGGAAATTGCATCCCTTGGCGGTATCGATGGCGCTGCCGCCGCCCAGGCCGATGAGCAACCCCGGCCGGCACGCTTCGGCCGCCTCGGTGCAGAGTTGTACGCATTCGGTGGTGGGATTCTCGATCGCCCGATCGAAGACCGACCATGCCACGCCGGCGCGATCGAGGGAATCGGTGGCGCGGCGGAAGTGGCCGGCCTCGATGATGTGCCGATCGGTGACGATCAACACCGGACCGTCGGCATATCGACGCACCAACTCGCCCAGCGATGCGAGGCACCCGGGCCCGGTGATGATTTCAGATTGAATCGACGCGACAGGCATACTTCTTATCGATTGAGTCATCCCGCGTCCGCCATCTGGATCGCCCGGCGGTGATAAAGAAACTCGAACAGGTTTCCCTCGTGCGGCTGATCCCATCGGACTACACAAGTCGGAAGCGGGCCGATGTTCAGCCGATCGATTTTGCGGCAGGACAGAAGTTCGTTGATGAAAGCCGGGTCTTCGGTGATCGCGCTGGCGACCAGAGTCGGGCCGATGGCCTGAAGCATCTCGGCGGTGGGCATCTCGACCACCGAAGCGTAAGGAAACAGGAACTCGCGACCGGCCAGCGGGTGATCGAACGACTGGCAATGAACCAGCGTCGGACACAGGTAGGTTGAACCGGCGAATTCCACGCAGCGCGGCCCGGTGCGGCGCGCGGCAGTGAGGTCTTCGGCTCCGGGAGTTTGCAAACCCTCATCGAGGGCCTGGTCGATCCAATGCGCCACATGCGGATTGGCGAAGCCGGCCAATTGCGCCTCGGGATCGTCCACGTTGCGGGGCACGATGGCGGCGAGTTTCTCGGCCAACGCCTCGGCCAGTGCCCGGCCGTGCGCCGGCGTGAGAATGCATGAGGCGTTGATGCAACTGCGTCCGCCGTTGGCCGCGATCGATTGCGCCATCACGTCGAGATGTTGTTCCCAGTGCTCGGCCCGGTCGTCGCCGAGGATCAACTTCGACCAGCCGGGCCCGTGCACTTCGACCGAAGGGTCGCCGGCATAACGTGCGACGGTCTTTTCATCGCCGAAGATGATCGCCCGCCCGCAGGATTCCATGACGGTCTGCGAACCTTCGTGCGTGGTGGGGTAGAAGCCGAATGCCTCGGCGGGGCAACCGGCTTCGATAAACGCAGCGATGAGACGCAACGGCGTCCAGGGCTCTTCGCGACCGGGCTTGAGCATGACGGGAATCTTCAATGCGATCGCGGGAATCCAGATCGAGTTCACGCCCGGTGAATTGCTCGGCAGCACCACGCCCAGCGCTTCGGTGGTCGGGCAGTAACTGACCGGCGCCCCGGCCTGCCGGCCGTAGCCGGTATCGAGGACGGACAGATCAAGCCCGCGCGTCAGGCCGTTGAGAACCCCGGCCATGCCGTCGAGCACGCTATGCACCTTAGCCATGTTGGCGCGGACCAGCGTGCGGGGCAGGCCGGTCGTTGCCGACAACTGCCGGATGTAATCCTCCGGTCCCTGTTCGGCCGATCCGATGCCCAACGGGAGCGCGGCGTTCATGAACAACTCGCCGGCGCGCTTGCAAATCTCCTCCAACTGTTCGCAAGACAATTCACCCAAGGCGTGGCGGGCGTTTTCGGCACGATGTCCGTCGCGCCGGATCAGGCCGGGATTGGCCACGCTCAACTCGGCCACCGGCTCGCCGTGACGATCCATCAGCGTAGCGGTATCCAGCGATTCGTATCGCCGACCGAAACGCAGAATGGGAATGTGCGGCGGTTTCATGTTCTTATCACGCTGATCGCTGACGGCTGAACGCGGACAGCTTCATTAATACACACCTTCGATCGTCTGTTTGGTCTGCGATTGGAACGGGCGCACGTTGCCCACGCCATCCCACGGATACCGTTCATGCGGCGGGCAGCGCAGGGCTTCATCCCGCTCCAGAAAGCGCGGCATGAAGAACTCTTCGGTGAGCGTGGTCAGTTCCACGCGGCCCCATTGCCCGTAGTCCACGGTGCGATCGGTTTGGTCCGGATCGACTACGCGCAATACGGCGCGCGGCTGAGGGGCGTGGTAGATCAGTTCGTACCCGTGCTCCGCATCGACCGGCTCGCCGATGGCCAAACCCATGAGTGTGTTGCCGTAGGTGGGCACGAGCCGGGCGCGGTTTTCGAGGACCTCTTCGCAGAGGAAGCGAATGACCTGGGGCGTCATGGACGTGCCGCCGCAGAACACGCCGCGGATTCCGGCGTTGGGCAGGTTGATCCGATCGCCCATCCCTTCCAGCAGGCGCGGCGTGGCAAACAGACAGCTTACATCGCGGTGTTTGAGGATCGCCACCGCCTGATCGATCACGTGATCGGCGTATCGGCGGGCCTGGTCGGCTTGTCCGTCGGCGAGCAAACGCTTGACCCAGCGCGGATCGAGATCGATGTGGTAGCACGATCCGCCGCGCACGTTGGCCAGATGTTCGATGGCCAGGCGCAGTCGTCGCGGACCGGTCGGGCCGAGCATCAACCAGTTTCCGCCGCGCGGGAAATCGTCATCGGACAGATGGTGGGAGAACTCGGTGTAATCGGTGCGGTGGTCTTCCCAACTGATGCGCTGCTTGGGCAGACCGGTGGTGCCGCCGGTTTCGAAGATATGGAACGGTCGGTCGCGGTAGCGCGCGGGAACCCAGACCTCGTGCGGCAAGTCGCGCATCCATGTGTCTTCAAAGTGCGGGAACTTCATCAGGTCGGCGTAGCTTTGGATTTCCCGACGCGGATTCCACCCGGCCCGATCGGCCCAGTCCAGCCAGAACGGACAACCCGATTCGGGTGAAAAGTGATGCGCCACCGTGCGGCGGACGTGTTCGTCCAGCGCGGCTTGCGCTTCGGTGATGCGCTCGGCATTTGATCCTGCTGCTGTCATTCGGATTGGCTCCCCGCGTTCATGAAGAACTTGTTTATCACCGCATCGGACAGCGGCCGGGTCATCAACGAAATCAACACCAGCGATCCGGCCGACGCGGCGAAGATGAACGCCACCGGCATCATGCCCAGCACGAGGTATTCCTGATCGCCGCCGGCCCCGACGATGATATCCCGGTAGAAGAAAACGCCCCAGACCGCCGCCGTCACCAACACACAAGCGAATGCCCCGGCACGCGTGGCCCGCTTCCAATACACGGCGGCGAAGACCAGCGGGAACAAAGACGCAAAGCCGCTGAAACACCACACGCCCAGGTCGAACACGTTTACTTTCAGCAGCGCCATCGACAAGCCGTACGCCAGCGCCACGATCCCCACCACGAACCCGCGCGCCAGCCAGATCAACTGGCGATCGGTGAATCGTTTTTCACCGGCGATATGCAGAACCATGTCGTTGGTGAACATCGTGCCCAGGCAGACGAACTGCGAATCAAGCGAACTCATGATGGCGGCGAGAATGCCCGCGGTGAGCAGGCCGGTCAGCAGGTCGTTGTGGACCAGGACGCTGACCATGCGGCCCAGCGCGGCGTTGGCGTTGGGCACGTTCATTTCCCCCGCCGCCGCCAATCCCGCCGCCCACATGCCGATCAGAATGCAGGGCACCCAGACGATCGCAATGAACAGCGGATGCGCCACCACGGTCAACCGGAACGTTTTGGCTTTGCGTGCCGTCAACCAGTGTTGAAACAGGTGCGGGAACATGCCGACCGAAAGCGGGATGAACACGTAACTGAGGAATTGCGTCTTTCCGATCAAACCTTCGCGCGCCGCGTGCTCGGGGGCATGTTCGAGAACCATACGCCCCGCTTCACCAACACCGCCCAGCGCGCGGGAGATCATCACGAAGGCGATGACGCCCGTGCCCATGAAGACCAGGGTCTGGAACGTATTGGCCCAGGCCGCGGATCGCACGCCGCCGAAGAAGACATAACTGAGCACCACGCCGCAGACCACCAGTCCGGTCAGCCAGGGCGGCACGGCGCCGTTCGTCGAAGCGAAAGTTTGCGGGAACATGCCCGCCGTGACGGGTTGCAGTGTTTTGCACGCGGCGATGATGCCCACCAGCAGGTACGGGATCACCAGCGCAACCAGAATCGGAAACAGCAGGTAGCCCAGCATCGGCGAGTCGAAGCGAGCACGGAAGTATTGCACCTGCGTAACGTAGCCGTACCGCTTGCCGACGGCCCAGAGTTTGATGCCGACCAGGAAAAACACCGCCGAGTGGACCAGTCCGGACCACGACGCCATCAGTCCGTACACGCCGATGCCCTGCTCGAAACTCTTGGCGGTGGAGCCGACGAGCGCGAAGCCGGTCATCGTGGTGCCGAACACGCTCATGAGCAACAGGAACGGCCCGATGGAGCGCGAGGCGACGAAGTAATCTTTGCTGGTCCCGCGAAAGAATCGACCCGCCAGCGCCCCCAACGCCACCAACATCGCCAGGTAACCTGCGATCACCCAGAGTGGTGTCGACGAGACATCGGTTGCAGCCAGGGGAAAGCTCATGCGTTCTCGCCTCCCCGCCCTTCGCCGGATTCATCGGCCCATTCTTCCAGTCGCCTCGGCCAGGCGAACTTCACCGCCGCCGCCCAGAGCAACGCCGCCGCCACCGAGAATCCCGCATGGTAGGCCAAACCCACCGGCAGGAAGCCGAACACCAGCGACGTATCCTCCCACCACCAGAAGTCCTGGTGCAGGATGCCCAGCACAACCGCCGCGACACCAATAATCACAGGTGCTTTCACGGTTGAATCGCGTAGAGGTGGGTTTGTGTGGAGATATACATCACGCCGTTGGCGACGATCGGTGTGGAATAGACCTGCGAACCGAAATCCACCACGTTGATGATCTTCTTCTCTTTGCCGTGCGCCAGGATCACGATCTGCTTGTCTTCGTTGCCGAGGTACACCTTGCCGTCGGCCAGGAGCGTGGAGCCCCAGATGTGGCTGCCGGTGTCGTGCTTCCAGTAAAGCGTGCCGTTCTCGGCATCGAGGCAGTGCACCACGCCGGCGTAATCGGCGATGTACACCAGCCCATCGGCGGCACCGGCGGTGCTGATCGAACGGTCGATGCCAGTGTACTGCCAGACCTTGCCGGTCTGCGTGATGTCGCCGCGCTTGGAGATATCGATGCAGGAAAAGCTGCCGACGCCCTCGCCGTGCTCCGGATCCTGCCCGATGGCGATGTAGGCCTTGCCGTTGTAAATGATCGGCGTGCCGATGCACTCGCTGGGCCCGTCGGGCGTGGCGTACTTGATCGGCTTGCCATCCTTGCCGGTGCGATAGCGCGGCGGATTGCAGTCGAAGCGCCATAATTCCTTCAACTCACCGTAGCCGTCTTCGTCCACGACGGGCTTGGCGGCGAATCCGTAGCACCAGCCGTCCCCACCGCCCCAGACGATCTGCTTGGCGCCGCCTTCCTCGGTATAAGCCGGGCTCGCCCAATTGCAGTGCAGCATGCGCTTGGAGATGTCGGACATTTCCTCGCCCGCCAGTTCGCCCGTTTTCTTATCCAGGGCAATCAGTGCGGGACTGCGCGGGTTGGGGATGTTGGTATGCGACCAGTCGACGCCGTTGGACGTGGCGACGTAAACATAATCGCCGACCACCAGCGGGCTGTTCGAGGCGATGTTGTGCGGGAAGACGCCCAGTTCATCGCGCATGTCGTAGCGCCAGATCACATCGGCATCGGTCGGACCTTGCGGGATGGGCGGCTTGCCGGGACCGGCCGTGTACTGCGGTTCGTCGGTGACGCCCTGGTTGCCGTCGGCCATGCCCCGGGTATCCAGGCAGACGATCTCGCATCGGTTGGTCACCAAATAGAGGCGATCGCCCTCCACGGCGGGGCTGGAGCAGATGCCCAGGTATTCCCAGTCGCTGACCTTGCCCGCGCCCAACTTGGGAACCACCAGTTGCCAGATGAACTCGCCCGTCTTCTCATCGAAGCAATAGAGCGTGGCGCGGTCGCCTTGGTATTTGCTGTCGCGCGGCCAGGCGTTGTTGGTGCCGACGTACACGCGGCCCCCGGCCACTACGGTGTTGCCGTAACTCTGCGAACCGAGCTTCGCCGTCCACTTCACGTGCTTCGTGGTAGCAGGGTCGATGACTTCGTTTTCACCGATGGCGCCGGGATTGAAATCGGTGGGTAACTGCTCGGCCCGCGGCGCCGTCATGTTGCGCGACGGTCCGCGGCCCCACGTCGGCCAATCCGCCGCGACCGCTGGTAGTGCCGGGAGGAAGACTGAGAACAACGCAATGACGCACCGACACCAATGGCCCTGAGTACGGCGGCGGAAACCCGAATGACGAAGTCCGAATGACGAAAGAAATCCCAAATCCAAAGCAGCAATTCTTCGGATTTGAGCCATTGGAGCATTCATTCGGGTTTCGGGTTTCGAATTTCGGATTTGGTTCGTTTGCATAATTCCGGCTCTCTGTATGCGCAGTAAGGTCGTCAATTCATCCGTTTGGAATAACCGATACGTTATCGATATACACACGGAACTTACTCTGCGGACTGAAACCATACAGGCCCGGCGAGCCCTGACGGTGCGCCCGCTCGACGGGAACTTCAATGGTCCACGTTGCCGGCTCGTCTTCGGAGCGCGGCCAGACCTTGCCCCGCACCACACCCGAACCGTCGGCGTTCACATCCACGCGCGTCTTCAGCCGGTACCACGTCTTCGGCTTGATGTCGATCGATTTCGACACCTTCAGGCGCTCGTGGTTGCTGGTGACCTCGACGTGGCCCCAGTTGGCATCCAGCGCCACCAGGTAACGCTGGTTGATCAACCCGATGACAGACGACAGTCGGCGGTTGCCATCGGTCATCAAATCCGCGGAAATTGTGTAACGCGATTGATCGGGATGCCCGAGAAACACCATCGAACGCTGAAACAGCACGCGATCGAGCGTCTTGGCCAGCACCTTTTCGCCGTCGACCTCGCGCACCTGCCACTTCAGCCGAGCCCCGATCCAAGGCAGCGGCGGATAGGCAAACCCGGCCGAGTCGGTCGAATCGGTCTGATCCAGCACGAACCGATTAAAGTCTTCGCGGAAGGGAGGATCGGGCAGGATTCGGCCGCGCATCGTCCCGGCGGCAGTATCATCGCGCGTCGCCCGGAACGCACCGGCGGAATATGTCGCCGCTTTCGACGCGGTCAAATCCCCACCCTTCACTTCCGCATCGAGTTCCACTTTCACCTTCGCCGTGGGCGGTATCCAGCGCACCCACGAATAGGCGTTGCCATCCCGCTGGCGCACGCGGCGGCCCTGATCGTCGATTTCCCGCACGCTCAAATCCATCGTTTCCCCCGGTCGCAGCAACACCTCCGCCGGCACCACCTGCAAGGCATCCACATCGCCGGTCGGACGGACGGTCTGCACCGCGTCGCCGGCCGTCTCCACGATGGTCCGTCCGCCTTCGAGCAGGCCCTTGCCCAATCCCGAGAGGGCCGAGCCGACATCGCCCGGCTTGCCGAAGCAATGCAGCTTTTCCGTGGTATGCAGGTAAACGCGACCGTCCCACACACTTGGCGAACCGATGCATTTGCCCAGCTTGTCCGGTTCAACGTGATAAAGCACCTTCGCTTCGTCGCCGGTATCTTCGATGATGTACAAGCCATCGTCCCACATCGGCACGTAGAGTTTGTCGTCCGCGGCCAGCGAAGAGGCGTGCAACGTGCTGTTGCCGAGCTTTTTCTTCCAGATCGTTTTTCCGGTGTTCACATCCACGGCGAACAGGTCGCCCGTGGCGGTCAACTGGTAGACACGCTTGCCATGCAGCGTCGGCGAACTGGTGAACATGCTGATGTCATCGTTGCGCCAGAGTTCAAAGCTTTTGTCCAGAACGGTCGGCGTCGCGTAAGGATGCTTTCTCAAGGACTGCGATGTGAACGTATGCTTCAGCGCGCGGTCGAGATCGATGGCGACCATTCGGCCCCGGCCGGTGTCGTCGACATTTTCCTTTCCGTGCGGAACGATCAGTTTGTCGCCGTGGATCACCGGGGAACTGTTCACCCCGCCCAGGGCGAACTGGTATCGCCACATCGCCACGCCGGTCCGGGCATTGACGCAGACAACGTTTCCGCAACCGGTTCCGGCGTAAAACAGCCGCAGCCCCTTGCGTGTTTCAAAGACGGGCGTGCTGAACGAGCTGTCCTTGAGAAACGGCGGGCCGACGCCGGGCGTGGAAGCCCAGACCAGCTTGCCCGTACTTTTCTCGAAGGCATAGAAACGATCGCGCGCCGGGCCCTGCTTGCCCCAGTTGCTGGTGATGCCGCGGAAGATCACGAACTCGTTATCGAGAACCGGCGCGCCGGTGCGCCCGTTGGGAAACGTGAGTCGTCCGAACGCTTCCATCATCGAGTGCCGCCAGAGCAGCTTGCCGTCGCGATCGAAGCACATGGCCAGGCCCGGGCTGGTCATCAGGTAGATGTTTCCGGTCACCGCATCCACCGCCGGGGCGCCGATCGCATAGCGGTTGTAGATGATGTCGGAAATGAAGTCGCCAAAACGATGCTCCCAGATTTTCTTACCCGTACGCACTTCCAGGCAGACCAACGCTTCGACCAGATCGGTCTTTTCACCGTAATAGCCCCATGCATACACGCGATCGCCGTGGGTGACGGCCGTGCCTCGCCCGTGCATATCGAACGACCAGAGGTGATTCACGCCTCCGGGCTCCCACGTGCCGGGCAGATGGTTCTCTCGGCTGGAGCCGTTCTGCTGTGGGCCGCGCCATTCCGTCCATCCCGGGCGCACCGCCGGCTCCCCCTTCGCCAATACGGCGGGAGAAAATGTGGCGGCGAGCACGACCAGACCTAACACTGTGCACAAGCGATGCGACATGAATATGCTTCCCATTCAGCCATGGTGGATGGACACGAAACGCCCGCCATCAGGTCCGGACAACGGTGAATTGTTGACCGCCAGAGGCGCAAGGGCAAACCGCGACGGCGAAAATGAATGCCGACTAAACGACCCTTAAATCCGCTTAGCTGCCCGATGACCAAACCATCGAACACATGAACAGTCGGCTGGCGGGTTTACCTGGAAACGTCGAGCGCCACGAGGTCGCCGTTGTTGTTGCGGCAGTAGATCACGCCGTTCGCGAGCACCGGCACCACCCACGCCTTACGCCGGACCACCTGCGCCCGGGAGATGGGCTTGAATTCTTTCGGGCTCGCCGGAGCCACCATCACCTCGCCATGCTCCGCGAGCACAATCAGGTGGCCGTCGGCCAGCAGCACATTGCCCTGTCCGATCTTCCGCTTGACGGTCCACATGGTTTTACCGTCTTTGACGCGCAGGCAGGTTAGATCGTAATTGTCCACGCCGTACAGGTGCCCTTCGTGCAGCACGGCGGTATTGAATTTGCTCTTCATGTCGCGCGAATGCCAGACTTTTCTCAGCGCAGAGCCGGACATGTCAACCAACCCACCGCCGGTCGAATAGCCCGACGAAACAAACAAGTGCTTATCGTCCACGAGAATCGGCGTGGACGCGTTGACATCGTAACTGGTCTCCCAGGACAACCGCGCCAGTTCCCTGCCGTTTTTCAGATCGAGAATGTTAACGTGCTTGGCGCTCATGCCGACCACCGCCGGCCTGCCCTTGTATTGCAGGGTGATGTGCGAGGCGTAGGCAGCGTCATCCCGGTTGCTTGAGCCCCAGATCAACGCGCCGGTGTCCTTGTTCAGCGCCAGCGTGGTGCCTTTGCTCTTTGAACCGGCGTCGACAATCAACTTCTGGTCCACGATCAGGGGCGAACATGCATAGCCCCACTGAGGACGCTTGCCGCCGAAGTCCTTCACCAGGTGCTTCGACCAGAGCACTTTGCCCTTGACGGCATCGAGGCAGAACAGGTGACCTTCGTGCGAAAGCGTGTACACCTTCCCCCCGCTCACGGTGGGTGTGGAAGCGGTGCCTCCTTCAAACTGACGTTTATCCAGCTTGCACGCATAGGCGTGCTTCCACAGTTCCTTACCGCTGCGTGCATCCAGACACCAGACCACATCGGTGTCTTTGACGTTGCCCATGGTGTAGAGCCGTCCATCAACTACGGAAACGGTGGAAGCGCCCACGCCGACGTTCTTCTTCCAAAGCTGCCTGGGGCGGCCGGACCAGTCCTTGTTCCAGTCGGTCTCCTGCGAGACGCCGGTGCGATCGGGCCCGCGCCACTGCGGCCAGTCCGCCGCCTGCGCCGCCGCAGCCAGAACCATTCCCAGACCGATTGTTATCAACACATGGGTACGCATCGTGATATTCCTTGTCAGGCCGGGTTATCCGTGACGGGACATTGTATCCGCGCCGGGACGAAAGTCGCATGGTATCCACCCAGGCCCCAACCCTTCAGGGCGGGTTAACGCTCTTCCGCGATATACCGCTTAAATCCTTCCGAATAATGGTATTGGCGATCCTCCGCATCGCCGGTGATCAGCATGGCATCGATTTCCTTAATGGCATTGATTTTTTCCAACCCTGCCGGGCCGAGCACGCTGAGGGCGGTGGCCCAGGCGTCGGCGGTCATGCAATCCGGTGCAATCACGGTCACGCCGGCTGCGGCCGCGGTCGGCCAACCGGTGCGCGGATCGATGATCCGGCTGTAGCGCTTGCCGGCAATCTCGTAGTACCGGGCGTAGTTGCCGCTGGTGCAGACCGCCCCGCCTTCGGGCAGTTCCAGCGTCATCACCGTGCCTTCGCCGAACGGATTTTTCACCTTCACACGCCACGGCGAACCATCGTTCTGCCTGCCGAAGCAGGCGATGTCACCGCCCACCTCCACCAGCGCGCCGGCAATATGTTCAGTCCGCGTTTCGCGTAATGCCCAGTCGACACTATAGCCCTTTGCCAATCCAGCCACTTCAACACAGACCGTGTTTTTCAGTTTCGATGCAAAATTACGATCGGTTCCACTCAATGTGAGCAGGTCCCAGTTAGATGCGGACCGCGCCTGCTCGATTTGTTGAGTACCGGGCGTCCGGCCGCGCTCAGCCGACTGCTTCCACAAATCAAAAATCGGTTTGGCAGTGATGTCAAAAGCACCATCACTTTGTTTATACATCTTCTCTGCGAACTGGATCACCTTGCATAGATCCCCATCCAGCAGGCCGCCTTTGTCCGATCGATTAAACTTTGATAATTCCGAATCGTCGATCCACGTGCTCATCAATGCTTCGATGCGGCGGAGCTCTCTCTCGGCCAGAACGCATGCTTCGTGCAACGCGCCCCGGTTGCCCACGGCGGCGATCCGGCAGGTTGTGCCCATCACGCCGACAGGGCGCGATTCATAGACAACGGTCCTGCTGATCTGCCGGACGAACCAAACCGCGCCGACCATGATGGCGATGAAGATTGCAATAAGGACAGCCAGACGCATGCGCTCATGCTACCGGCCGACAAACTGGACCGCTAGATATCATTTGAAGCCGAATCGGCCCTTACCTACCATTGAAGTGACGGGAACCTCCTTCAGGCGGGATTTGCGGCGACGCGGTTTTGTCCGCAGGTTACAATCGACGTTTACCGATAATCCGGATAGCAAATTCACCCGGCTGTTGGCCGATAAGGGAATCGGACTTTCATGACCGACGACAACGGACACCCCATCGAGGCGCAGGAAACGCGGGATTGGCTGGATTCGCTGGAAGACGTGGTTTACCTGCGGGGGCGCGATCGGGCGCGGTCGCTGCTGACCGAATTGCAGATTCACGCCCAGCGTCAGGGCGTGGCGCTGCCGGTGACCAGCCGTACCCCTTACATCAACACGATCCCGTTGGATCGCCAGCCGCCCTACCCCGGCGACCGGGAAATCGAACGGCGGATCAAGAGCATCATCCGATGGAATGCCATGGCGATGGTGGTCCGGGCCCAGCGCGACGGCTCGGGCGTGGGCGGACACATTTCAACTTATGCCTCCGCGGCATCGCTGTACGAAGTGGGCTACAACCATTTCTTCCGCGGCCGGGACCACGCCTGCGGCGGAGACCTGATCTTTTTCCAAGGCCACGCCAGCCCCGGCATGTACGCCCGCGCCTTCATGGAAGGCCGACTCAATGAAGACCACCTGAGAAACTTCCGCCGGGAGTTGCAGCCCAAGCCCGGGTTGAGCAGTTATCCGCACCCGTGGCTGATGCCGGACTTCTGGCAGTTTCCCACGGTGAGCATGGGGCTGGGACCGATCATGTCGATCTACCTGGCCCGTTACGTGCGCTACCTTTCCGATCGCGGTCTGCGTCCGTACGCCGGCTCGAAGGTCTGGGCGTTTCTGGGCGACGGCGAATGCGACGAGCCGGAAACACTGGGCGCAATCACCCTGGCCAGCCGGGAAAAGCTGGACAACCTGATCTTCGTGATCAACTGCAACCTGCAACGGCTGGACGGGCCGGTCCGCGGCAACGGCAGCATCGTGCAGGAACTGGAAGCGATCTTCCGTGGCGCCGGATGGAACGCGATCAAGGTGCTTTGGGGCAGCGACTGGAACGATTTGTTGGCCAACGATACCGAGGGCCGACTGGCGCGGCGGATGAGTGAAGTGGTGGATGGCGAATACCAGAAGTACGCCGTGGAAGGCGGTGCGTACATCCGCGAAAACTTCTGGGGCGTTGATCCGACGCTGGCGTCGATGGTGCGGCACCTGTCCGACGATCAGCTCTGGAAGATGAACCTCGGCGGACACGATCCGCAGAAAGTCTACGCGGCTTACAAGGCGGCCACGGAAACCCAGGGACAGCCGAGCGTCATCCTGGCACGCACGATCAAGGGCTACGGCCTCGGCGAAGCCGGGGAAGGCAAGAACATCACGCACCAGCAGAAGAAACTCAACGACGAGGAACTGCTGCAATTCCGCGATCGTTTCAACATTCCCATCTCCGACGACCAGGTGGCCGAGGCGCCGTTTTACCGTCCGCCCGATGACAGCCCGGAGATGCAGTACCTGCAAGACCGCCGTCGACAACTCGGCGGTTACGTGCCCAGCCGAACGTACCATCCGGTGTCGATCGATCTGCCGGAAGATAACCTGTGGGATGAGTTCCACCAGGGAACCGGGGAGCGCGCGGTATCGACGACGATGGCCTTCGTGCGCGTGCTCACCAAGCTGCTGAAAGACAAAAACCTCGGCAAGCTGATCGTACCGATCGTGCCCGACGAGGCGCGGACGTTCGGCATGGAGGCGCTGTTCCGCCAGTGCGGGATCTACAGCCACGTCGGCCAGCTTTACGAACCGGTCGATGCCGACCAGTTGATGTACTACAAGGAAGCGACGGACGGACAGATCCTCGAGGAAGGGATCAACGAAGCCGGCGCGATGAGCGATTTCATCGCGGCGGGCACGGCCTACGCCAACCTCGACGTCAACACCATCCCCTTCTACATCTACTACTCCATGTTCGGCCACCTGCGCGTGGGCGATCTGATCTGGGCCGCCGGAGACATGCGCTGCCGCGGGTTCCTGATCGGCGGCACCGCCGGTCGCACCACACTCAACGGCGAAGGCCTGCAACACGAAGACGGCCATTCCCACGTGCTCTCGCTGGCCCTGCCGAACCTGCTCTGTTACGACCCGGCGTACGCGTATGAAATCGCCGTGATCATCCGCGATGGCATTCGTCGCATGTATGTCGACGGCGAAGACATCTTCTACTACCTGACCGTCGGCAACGAAAACTACGTTCAGCCGGCCATGTCCGATGGGGCCGAGGAAGGCATCCTCAAGGGCATGTACAAACTGCGACAGGCGGAAAAACCGCGCGCCAGGAAGCGCGTGCAACTGCTGGGCAGCGGATCGATTCTCAACCACGCCCTGCTGGCGCAGCAGCTGCTGGCCAAGAAGTACAACGTCCATGCAGACGTGTGGTCGGTCACCAGTTACAAGCAGCTCTACCGGGACGCCGTGGACAGCGAGCGCTGGAACATGCTGCATCCGCAATCCCCGCCGCGCCAGGCCTACGCCGCCCAATGCCTCGGCGATGTGGACGGCCCGGTCATTGCCGCCTCCGATTACCTGAAGACCCTGCCCGATCAACTGGCGCGGTACATACCCAACCGTTTGGTTTCGCTGGGGACCGATGGCTTCGGACGCAGCGAGTCCCGCGAGGCGCTGCGCGACTTCTTCGAGGTCGACGAGCGCTACATCGCCCTGGCGGCACTGAAGGCGCTGGCCGATGAAGGGGCAGTGGAAGTCGCCGAACTCGCCCAGGCCATGCGCGACCTGAAGATCGACCCGGAGAAGGTCAATCCGTGGTATGTATAAGCAGTAAAGCCGTGGGTTGAGCAACGCGAAACCCCGGATCGCATAAAGGAAATCGCAATATGGCAATCGATTTCAAACTACCCGATCTCGGTGAAAACATTGACAGCGCCGAGGTGGTGAACGTGATGGTGGCGGTTGGCGATGCGGTCGAAGCCGAGCAACCGGTGGTCGAAGTGGAAACCGACAAGGCGGTGATGGAAGTGCCTTGCGATACGGCGGGTACCGTCGCCGAGGTCAAAGTCAGCCAGGGCGATTCCGTGCAAGTCGGACAAATCCTGCTGACTCTCGAGCCGTCCGGCAACGGCAAGACCGAGGCCGCACCACCACAGGAA
>JANQHK010000145.1 GCA_028282685.1 Phycisphaeraceae bacterium | reverse complement strand
TCCGGAACATCGTTGCCGCCAAACTGGCCTTCGCGGAAGACGGAGCGCGTATAAGCGACGCCCGCCTTCACACTCACGTTGTCGCTGGGGCGAAGCTTCGCGATCCCTTCCGATCCGTAACGGCGCGTCGGGTCCAGGTTGATGTTCACGTAAGTGATGGCGTTGAAGTAGATCTCGTCGACCAGATACATGTCATAGACGCTCCACTGCAGCCAGATCGGCCCGAACGCAAGACGCACGCCGGCTTCGCGATCCTGCGACCGTTGCGGCTTGAGCTGGAAATTGCTGGCGGGCGCCCCGGGAACGGGCCTGGAGCCGACGCGCTCGTCCACATTCGGCACGCGGAAGCTTTGGGCCATGCGTCCGAACAGCGTGATGTTCGGATTGAACCGATACTCGAATCCAAGGTGGAAAGCCCGGTTCGTCAGCGTCTGGTCAAGCGGGATTGCCTGGTAATCGCCAAAACAGCCGAATCCAGGAAAGCACGCGGGCGCCGAGTATCCGGGTGCGCCTGGATCCACCTTGTCGCTCGCGATGAAACGGGTGCGCTGCACGCGCCCGCCCACCGAAACATCGAGGTTTGAGAAGAACGTCAAGGTGGTCAAGCCGTAACCGGCGAGCATGGTTTGTGTGAGATCGTAGCGGTGAATCGGCGCGGCGCCGGCATATTCCCCGCGCGGCGATTCATAGGCCGTGCGGAAATTGTCTATCCCGGCGATCCCCTTCCAGGGAATGCCGAACAGGTCCGAGTCGACCCGCAGGCGCGGAGTCACGGATGTCGTGACGAAAGACGACTCCACGTAGCTCTGCGGAACGGGTATGCAAGGGACGGTGTAGACAGCCCGGAACGTGTCGAAGCACCGCTCGAAGAACCCGGCTTGCTGATCGCGCGCACGAAAACCACCGTCGATGATCAGTTCATAGCCGGGCAGCAGGTTGAATGTTACACCGGCCGTTCCGCTGGTCTGCTGCTGTTTGCCATAGTCGTAAGGCGTATCCGTGCCGGCGCGATCGGTGACGAGCTGGTTGAAGTTCTTCCAGGGGTTGACGCTGCGTACGCCCGGAAAATCAATAATCTGTTCGCTGGCAGAGGCATTGAGATAAAAGCTGCCCCATTCTTGCGTATAACGATAGTCGCCGACGGCGTTGAGTTGAGAGTATTTGTTGTTGTCGCGATAGCCATCGGATTTGATCGCGTTGCCGAATAGCGCGAGCGCATGCGGGCCGTTCGAGGCCGTGATCGATGCCCGGCCTTCATATTGATCGAACGAGCCGTGCGCGACCTCGATCCGGGCGCCGGTCGGCGCGGCGACGCCGGTCTTGGTCACGATATTGATGACGCCGCCCACCGCGCCGTCGCCGTAAAGCACACCGCCGCTGTTGCCGCGGGTGATTTCGATCCGCTGAATGCTGTTGAGCGGAATGGAACCCCAATCGACGCCCTGGCCATCGGGAAGGTCGATGCGCCGGCCATCGATGAGAACGAGCGTGTTGTTTGCTCCAGTGCCGCCAAAGCCGCGGATGTCCACTGTGGACCGCGCGCCATTGACGCCGCCGAACAGGTCGCTCACCTGCACGCCCGGCTCGCGGGAGAGAATGCCGGTCAGCGTCTGCTCCGGCGCCTGCGCGATGTCCTCGGCGGTG
>JANQHK010000153.1 GCA_028282685.1 Phycisphaeraceae bacterium | reverse complement strand
GCGCAGCGCCCTGGGGCGACTGGGCGTACAGTGGTTGCTGCTGGCCATGCTGACGTTGATCGGGCTGATCGTTCTGCGACGGTGGCTGAACCGACCCCTGCAGCGCATCGCCGACCTGACCCGCGCCGATGCCGCCAGCGCCAACTTCAACCGCGCCGCGGTGGAGATCGGCGGCGAAATGGGCGACCTCGCCGCGGCCATCGGCAGCATGCTCGGCCGCATCGACCGGATGAACCGCGAGCTGGCCGAGCGCGAACGCGCATTCCAGGAACTGTTCCAGTTCGCCCCCGTGGCGCTGATCAGCATCGGCCCCGACGGCAAGATCACCGAGGCCAACGACAGCGCTGCCGCGTTGTTCGGCTGCCCGAACGAAGCCGCGCTGATCGGAACCGAGGTGCTCGATGCGATCCAGCCGCGCGACCGCGCCATGTTCCGCCAGACGATCGACCGCCTGGAATTGAACCGCGTGCTGCGGTGCGAAATGCAATTGCGGATCGATCAGCGCGCGGTGGATGTGGCGGTCCAACTGGCCTCGGTTCACGATGCCCAGGGAGAGCTGAAACTGGTGCGTATGTCGCTGGTGGATATCTCCCGCTCCAAGCAATTGCTGGACCAGATCAGCGAACAGCGTCGCCTGCTCGACCTGGTCTTCAATCACATGTCCGATGCAATCCTGCTGATCGACCGCGAACAACAGGTGCTGACGGCCAACCGCCAGCTCGGCCGCCTGCTCAATGTCGAGCCCGGCGCCCTGCTCAACAAGCCGTACGACCCGGCGTCGTTGTGGGGGGCGATCGATCCGATCGAACCCGAAACCTTCGCGCAGCAGTTGCAGCGCTTGCTGGACGATCCCGCCCAGTCCGGTCAAACCCAGTTCGAGACGCACCGCGGATCATTCAGTTTCCAGGTGGTTCCGGTGGGCGACGAGATGGATCGGTCGGTCGGTCAGTTGTGGGTGGTGCAGGAGGTGACCGCCCAGGTGCGCAATCGTCGTCTGCTCGAACAGCAATCGCAGCAGTTGCGGGCGGTGCAGCAAATGGGCCGGCATCTGCATTCCACCGGCGGCGTCGGGCCGCTGTTGGATCGGTTGACCCTGGCGCTGCGCGAAGTGATGGACGTGGAGATGGTCGGCGTGACGCTGCGCGTCAGCGAGCCGACGGTCCGCTGCACGCTGCGCATCCACGGCGGGGACGCGCCGATGACCTGGCCGAACGCCGCCGATGTGGCCGAGGCGGTTCGTTGCCAGTTGATGCCGTGCGTCCTGGCCGATCGCGCCACGCGTTTCTGGAGCGACCTGCCCGGCTCGGAAACGTGGACCGCGCCCTTCGCCGAACTGGGGCTGGAAGCTCTGGCCGCCACCGCCCTGCACGCGCGCCAGTCCAACCAGGGCATTCTCTGGATCGCGCGCCGCGGCGGGCGGCGCATCGAGCGCCATCACCTTTACCTGCTCGAAGCCCTGGCGCCGATGATCTCCTCGGCACTCTACAACGCCCAACTGCGCGATCACCTGGTCGACCTGGGCCTGACCGACCCGGCCACGGCGCTTCCCAACGAACAGCAGTTCCAATTGATGGTCAAGCACATGGCCGACGACCCCCAGGCGCACTGGGCCGTGTTGATGTTCGGTTTGAAAGATGTGGAGAAAACCGTCAGCGACCAGGGCAAGGCGCAGGTCGATCGCATGATGAATCGGCTGGCGGACGTGATGCGCAATTGCTGCCGCTCCACCGATCTGCCGTGCCGATACAACGATGACACCCTGGTTGTATTGAGCCGGGGCAGCAAGGAGCGCCAGGCCAAGGATCTGAGCGAGCGCATTCTCCAGCGTCTGGCTTCCAACGTCGCGGACACCGGCGAGATTCACCTGCCTCCCATCACGTGCGCCGTGGGGTTGGCCGCATGCCCGGCCGACGCCACCGATACCGGCGAAGTCGTGGCCCTGGCGCAGCAACGCCTGACCGAGGCGCTTCAGGCCAACGCGGACGACCACGTCGCAATCCCGGCCAACGCCAGAACCCGCTGAGTGCCGCACGTCCGAGACGATTCCCGCCTACAATGTGCCCGACATGGCGGTAATCGAAGCAAAAAATCTGACCAAGCGTTTTCGCGTGGCCGACAAAAAGCCGGGGCTGTGGCATACGCTCAAGCATTTCGTCAACCGGCGCTATCGCCTCATCGAGGCCGTCCGGGAAGTCAGCTTCTCGATTGAACCGGGCGAGATCGTCGGTTTCCTCGGCCCCAACGGCGCCGGCAAAACGACCACGCTGAAAATGCTGACCGGGCTGATCCACCCCTCGGCGGGCCGGGTCGCCGTGGTCGGGCAGACTCCCTTTCAGCGCCGCCACGATTTCCTGCATCAGATCACGCTGGTCATGGGCCAGAAGCAGCAGTTGATCTGGGATCTGCCGGCGATGGATTCTTTGAAGATCAACGCCTCGATATACCGGATCGATCCGGTCGAGGCGACGCGCCGCATCGACGAGCTGGCCGGCATGCTCGATCTCGGCGAGGAGTTGCAGCAGCCGGTGCGCAAGCTTTCGCTGGGCCAGCGCATGAAGGCGGAACTGCTGGCGGCGCTGCTGCATCGGCCGCGCGTGCTGTTCCTCGATGAGCCCACGCTCGGACTGGACATCAACGCCCAGGCCTCGGTGCGCGATTTTCTGCGCGCTTACAACCGTCAATACAAAGCAACGATCCTGCTGACCAGCCACTACATGGCCGACATCACCGCGCTCTGCCCGCGCGTCATGCTGATCCACGAAGGGAAATTGATGTTCGACGGGTCGCTGGATGCGCTGAGCGCGCGCTTCGCGCCTTACCGTGAACTGAACCTCGAGTTCCGACACGAGATCGCCCGCGAACAACTGGAATCCTACGGCGAGGTGGAGTCGGCCGGGGGACATGCCGCCTCGCTGATCGTCCCGCGCGATCGGTTGACGCACATCCTCGACGAACTGAGAAACGGGTTCGACGTGGTGGACTTCACCGTCACCGATCCGCCGATCGAGCAGGTGATCGGCCGGTTGTTCCGCACCGGCTCGCTCGAGGCCGCGGCTTTGTAAAAGATATACCGCAGAAGCACAGAGGAATTTCTGGTTACTGATTTCTGATTGACTTCCGCTTTTTCTCTGCGACTCTGCGGTTAGTCATGCCGCCGGGCGCGTTCAGAACGATACGGCACGATGAAAAGTTTCGCTCACAAGCTGAGAACGATCACCGGCGTTCAGTACGCGGCGCTGCTGGAGTACCGAGCGGAGATGGTGCTCTGGGTCGCCGGGACCGTCCTGCCGTTTATCCTGATGGGCGTGTGGATGACCGCTTCGGCCAAGGCGGACCTGGTGCTGCAACCGGTCGAAATGGCGCGCTACTTCTTCGCCACGTTTGTCGTGCGCAACATGACGCTGGTGTGGGTGGTGTGGGAGTTCGAGCAGCAGGTCGTCAAGGGCACGCTCAGCCACTGGTTGCTGCAACCGATGGACCCGGTCTGGCGTCATTTCGCCGAGCACCTGGCCGAGCGGTTCGTGCGCTTGCCGATTCTGGTTGTCATCGGCGTGGTGTTTTTCGCGGTGTATCCGGATGCGTTGTGGACGCCGGGCCTGTGGGACATTCCCATCGCGCTGGCAGCCATCGTGCTGACATTCATCATGCGCTTTTCCGTGCAATACACCTTCGCCATGCTCAGCTTCTGGACGGAGCGCGCCCATGCGATCGAACAACTCTGGGCCCTGCCGTACCTGTTCCTGTCCGGCATGGTGGCGCCGCTGGCGCTCTACCCGCAAGCCGTGCAGCAGGTGCTGGTTTACACGCCCTTTCCCTATCTGATCTGGTACCCGGCCCAGAAGGTGCTCGGCCTGCCGACCGCGGCCGGAAGCGTGGAGGTGACGCTCGGCATGGCGGTGGGCGTGATGGCGTTCTGGACCCTTGTTTTCATTCTGGCCAACCGTTTGCTGTGGCGCATCGGCATCCGGCGCTACTCGGCCATGGGAGCGTAACCAACACAGAACGTGGATCGCGGAACGAACATGAATCGTTATTTCAAAACAATGCGACTGTTCTGGACGACCTCCCTGGCGGCGGAGATGGAGTACCGCACCAATTTCCTGATCAGTTCGTTCACCTCGCTGGGTAATTTGGCCGGGTCGATCTTCCTGATCCACCTGATCTTTCAGCGGGTGCCCGAAATCGAGGGCTGGAGTTTCGATCAGTCGCTGCTGGTGATGGGTTTCTTCACGATGCTGGGCGGCGTGGCCAATACCGTTCTGCGCGTCAACCTCTCGCGCATCGTGCAGCACGTCCGCGAAGGCACGATGGACTTCATCCTGCTCAAGCCGATCGACAGCCAGTTTCACTTATCGGTGCGGCGGTTCATTTCGTGGGGCATACCGGATATCGCCTACGGCATTTTGATCGTCTTGTATGCCGGGATGCGCCTGGGCCTGGGACCGCTGGAGTACGCCGCGGCGCTGCTGCCTCTGGCGGCGGGCCTGGTCACGCTCTACAGTCTCTGGTTCATGCTCGGCGCGACCAGCATCTGGTTCGTCAAGGTGCACAACGTGACCTACGTGCTGAGTAATCTGCTGGCGGCGGGACGTTTTCCCATCGCGCTCTATCCCGTGGCCATGCGGTTGTTCTTCACGTTTATCGTGCCCGTGGCGTTTCTCACCACCGTCCCCGCGCAGGCCATGCTCGGTCGGGCCGACTGGCTGTGGCTGATCGGTGCGGCGGTGTTCGCTGCGGTCGCCTTCCTGGCCAGCCGCATGTTCTGGCACTTCGCGTTGCGGCATTACACCAGCGCGTCGAGTTGAAAAGATTCACAACAGAGAACCGCAGAGGGCCGCAGGAAAAATCAAAAATCATATATCAACAATCCTCTTTGTGGTTTTTTATGGCCTTTTGTGTTGATCACGCACCCTGGTGTCCTTGGTGGTTCATACCGCCGCCGTGTTACAATGCAAAACATGAATCTTTCAACTGTGTTTCGATCCCGCCCGTGGATTCCGCTGCTGGTCATTGGGGTCGTATCGGGTTGTCAGGCCAACGCTGCCGACAACGCCGATGCACCGGATCAAACTAACGAATGGACCTCGCTCTACCGCGGCACGCTGGATGATTTCAAGATTTTCTTCCGCGGGCAGGGCTACATCGAAGACGTCAACAAGCAAGACGTGTTCGTCGCTGAGCCGGGGCAGATTCACGTCCGCAAGGGCGCCAACGGTCTGATCGTCACCCGGATTTCCTACAGCCATTACCACGTGAAGGTGGACTACCGCTGGGGAAGCGAAGCAAAAACAAGAAACGCCGGCCTGATGACACACGTCGATCTGGAATCAAAGGCAATCGAAGATAATCGCCCGGCCTCGATCGAAATCAACATGCGGCACGACTGCCCGGGCAGCATCTGGCTGGCGCGGGGACTCGGCCCCTTCGCCTCAACGTACATCGACAAAAGCGCACGCCGTCCCAGGTACCTGCCCAGGGATCGGGGTGGTGTGGCGCACGATGCCACCCCCTTCGGCGATCCCATCCGCACCATCCGTGCGCACTATCCGGACAACAAAATACCCACGCGCCAATACGGCGAATGGAACACGTTCGAAGCCATCGTGCGCGGAGCCGACTCGGTCGAGATCATCCTCAACGGTCACACGGTCAACCGCCTGCATCGCATTCGGGCCATCAAGGAAGGTACGGAGGAACCGGGCGAATCGTTCGGCACAGGCGGCATCGGCCTGCAAAGCGAAGGCCAGGAAGTCTTCTACCGTAACTTCATGATCAAGAAGCTGAAGCCGTGATTGAGTACACCGCGGGTTGGGATCGCATCAATTATTTGAACAGGACGCGCTCGCCCTTGCGTGCGGGGACCTTCTTTTCCTTACCGTCGTAAACCAGTACGGCGGGGTTGCCCAGATCGGAAACCACCTCGGCGCGGACCAGTTTGCCGGCTTTCCATTCGATGTCCACTTCAAATCCCCCGCGCGCACGCAGGCCGGTCACCTTGCCGTCCGGCCAGGCCGAGGGCAAGGCAGGAAGCAGGTCGATCACGGTATGCCCGTCGGCATTGCGGCGATGGGACTGGAGGAACATTTCGGCCAAGCCGGCGGTATAGCCGAAGTTCCCATCGATCTGGAACGGCGGGTGGGAGGAGAAGAGGTTGGCGTAGACGCCGCCGCCGGTCAGCCCCGTTTTCGAGGAGCTGGTGAGTTTAAGGAACTTGTTGCTCATCAGGTAGGCGTGGTCGCCATCGAGCAGGCGCGCCCAGAAGTTGATCTTCCAGGCCATGGACCAACTCGTTCCGCCGTCGCCGCGCAGTTGCAGTGTCCTGCGGCAGGCCTCGGCGAGCTTGGGCGTGTCCTGGGGCGTGATCTCTTCGCCCGGGTGCAACCCCCACAGGTGCGAGACGTGGCGGTGCGATGTCTCGGGCGCTTCCTTGTAAAGCCATTCCTTGAGTTGACCCATCGAACCGATTTGGTTGGGAGCAAGGCGATCGTGGGTCTTGCGCAGCTTCGCGGCGAAGTCGGCATCGACGCCCAACTCCTCGGCGGCGCGCGCGGTGTTCAGGAACAGGTAGCGCAGGATCTGGTGGTCCATCGCCGGGCCCATGACCAGCCCGCCGCGCTCCGGTGAGTTGCTCGGGCCGCTGACCAGCCAGCCCTTGCCGAATTGGGGATCTTCAACCAGCCAGGCCAGGTAAAACTCGCAGGAGCTTTTCAGCACCGGATAGGCGCGCTCGCGGAGAAAGGTCTTGTCGCCGGTGAACTGGTATCGCCACCACAGGTGCTGGCAGACCCACGCCCCGCCGGTCGGCCACAGACCGAACGCGGGGTGGGTGATCGGCGCCGCCCCGCGCCAGCCGTCGGTATTGTGGTGCGTCACCCAACCCGGCAGATCGTATTGCTTCTTGGCCACCACCGCGCCGGTGACGGTGAGATCGTCGATCATGTCGAAGAACGGCTCGTGACATTCGCTCAGGTTGGTCAACTCCGCCGGCCAGTAGTTCATTTCGGCATTGATGTTCAGCGTGTACTTGGATTCCCACGGCGGAGCGAGCTTGTCATTCCACACACCTTGCAGATTCGCCGGCTGGCTGCCCGGCCGACTCGAGGCGATCATCAGGTATCGGCCGTACTGGAACACCAGCGCGGCCAGGGCGGGATCGGGCTTCTCAGCGTAAGCGATGATGCGATCGTCGGTGGGCAGGTCCAGCGACTTGCCGGCGCCGAGCGTCAGTGTGCAACGGTCAAACAGCGCTTTGTGATCGCTGACGTGGGCCCGTCGCAGATCCGAAAAAGTCTTGCCCTTCAAGTGGGCCAGGCGAGCATCGCACCGTTTCGTCGGATCGGCCCGGACATCGCGGAAATTGGTGTACGACGTCGCGGTGACCAGCATCACGGTGGCGGTGTCGGCGCCCTCCACCTGAAGCATCTCCTCGTCGTTGAACCAGACCGTGCCGCCTTCGGCAATCACGCGCACGCGTGCTTCGAGCCGGACCTTGCTGGGGGCTTTGCCGCCGCGCCCGTCGTAATCTTTCACCTTGCCGCGCAGAATCAGCGTACCCGAGGTGCCGCTATTAACCGACTTCTCAATCGAGTGGACATCGTGGATGGTGTCCATGTCCACCGTGAACGAAACCTGGCCCGGCTGGTCCGCGGCGATATGAATCGCAATCACACGATCAGGATAGCTGGCCAGGTACTGGCGCGTGTAGGTCACACCTTCGTGCTTGTAGGTCACGTGCGCAATCGCACGGTTCAAATCCAGCGAACGGCGATAATCGCTGACCTTGTCGTGCCCGAACGTGAGGTTGAGATCAGCAAACGGCTGATACGGGCGCTGGTGTATTGGAACGCTCATCAGGTCGCGCGCCAGTTTCATGGCGGCTTTCTGCTCGCCCGCGAACAGCGTTTGGCGCACTTTGGCCAACAACTCGGGACCGGCTTTGGGATTGCTGTAATCCTTCGGCCCGGCAGCCCATACGGTGTCTTCGTTGAACTGGACGCGCTCCGTGTCGGTCCTGCCGAACACCATCGCGCCCATGTGGCCGTTGCCGATGGGCAGTGCGTCGGTCCATTTTTCAGACGGCCGGTCGTACCACAGCTCCAACGGCACCGCCGCGGCAGCCCAGACAGGCAGCGCCACAGTCAGCACCATCATCCAAGTCAATCGGGGTAAGTTCACCATGATTTCGCTCCACAGATCAGCGTTGGGGGTATGAGATTGACGCACCGAAGGCGGCCGTTCTTCCCGAATCGGCCACCGGTCGGCAATACGCGCGGGAGGACTCGAACCCCCAACCCTCGGTTCCGAAGACCGATGCTCTATCCATTGAGCTACGCGCGCTGGAGTAAGAGGTCAGTGTAATGCCGAATCGGACACGCGTCACGCAGGGCGGTGTCAGGGATTGAACACGTCGGTCGTGATATTGACCGGCCTGCGAACGGTGGCCAGGTGGCGGTCCCAGAGTTTCTGGACCTGATCGATCGGGCCGAATGCATCGGTAAACTCCCGACGCAGGGTGGGCCTATCCCGCCGACCCAACGGCGCCGAGTGAAGCGTATCCAGGTAGCGGCGCATCTGATCTTTGCGGTAACGCAGCAGAAAGCGGAACAGGCCCCAGGCCTGCGCATACGCCACCGACACCTCGCCGTTTCGATTGCTCTTCGGAGGCGGGTCCGTGATGAACTGCTCCAACGGCGCCAACCGTCCGGCGGCCAGGGCGTCGGTGAGGACTTTGCGCCGGCCGAGGTTGTCGTGCATGGGACCGAACGGCTCGTTGGGATTGTTCGTTTCAAAATTCGTGGCCAGCCCTTCGCTGAACCAGAAGGGATACATTTTCCCACGCTGTTGCAGGCCGCTGTTGAACGCCAACTGGTGCGTTGCCTCGTGGACCGTTTTCAAGGCGTTGGCCAGATGGGCCACGGCCTTGATGCGGTTGCGGTACCAGTTTTGTTCCTTTCGGGCGGCCGTGAGCTGGCGGCGGGTCTCCTGCGAAAGGGCGTGGTTGTTCCGGGCAATGGACTGGCGCAACTGCGCGCTCAGTTGCTCCACGATTTGCTCCAACGCCTCCATGCGCTGCCGGATCTGGTCGTACTCGGGATTGTCGCGATCGTGATAGAACGCGGTGCGGTTATTTCGTGTGGAATAGTACCCCGCGGCCCATTCCATCACGCCCCCATCGGAGCGGCGGACGTAGGCATGGTAACTGGTGTAATCGGTAAACAGGACGCACACCAGCCGTTCGGTCAGCGGCAGCGGTTGATAACCCAGCCGCCGCAGCGTCTTGTAATAGACATCGTGCGTGCGCTCCAGCAGCGCCGCCCGCTGGCGCGACCAATTTTCTTCCGCGTTGTACACAACCACAAAATGGCGCGTGGCGTGAAGTTTGAAATCCTCGCCGAACTCGCGCTGCAGCGACTCGCGGCGGGCCGCATCCTCCGGCAGCACATACTGCTCGGCGGCGTACACCAGCCGATCGTAGGCCGATAGATGATCCGGTTTCAGTTCCAACACGCGGCGGTAGTGCTCGGCGGCCTGGGGGAAAAGCTGCTTGCTCTCACACCACGCCGCCAGCTCCATGTGAGCCGACGGATCGGCGGCATCGATCGCATCGCGCTTCTGAAGATACGTTGTCGCCAGTTCGGTCCCCGCGGCCGGCAGATCGGTCGGCATCGATAGTGCGATGACCGCGAGTGTTGCCGCGGCAAGCCAAACGTTCGTGCGGGGGAAGTGATGCGGTAACCTCATCGCTACCCCATTGTAATCGACAGAACAGGCCGAATCGATACGAAAGCTGGCTTTTTCACGCAAAAAAAACGTCGTCGATGCACGCATGCCCCATTCTCTTTTGGCGCGGTACAATGTCGGCTTACAGGAGTCGGCCATGAATCGCATCCACTTCGTTCTGTTGGGTTTGTTCGTTCTGATCGGCGCTGCCGGTTCCATCGGCTGCGAGGAGCGTGTGGTCTCCACGCGCATCCGCCCCAACACCGGCATGCAGGATTACCGATACGTCCCTACGGAAAAGCCCAAACCCAAGAAGGGATTTCTTGAAGACATGGGCGATTTCCTGTTCGGCTGGACGGACGATCTGTTCGAGGACGAGCCCGACTCTTCCACACGCACCGTTCCCCAAAGCCAGTGGAACACCTCCGATTGGCGGAGCAACACCAGCAAGCCCTCGCCCTGAGTAACGGTCTGAATCACTGCGCCTCAAAAAAGCGGGCGCGGGTGCCCCCCGCTCCGACCGTCGCGCGCACCGGCCGCATGCAACGCGGACAGCGACCGGTATACGCCGTCCCCTCGGCGTTGCGGTAAATCCGACTGTAAACGCTACAGCATTTCCAGTGCACCGCCAGCCACGGCCGACCGCGGAGCGATCCGTCCACGGTCACCTCCGCAGTGGTGTCCGGCGTGATGGTCTTGCCGCCCAATTCGAGGATGTAATCGGATTCGCGATTCACTTTCTAACCTATCGGCGAGGGCCTGCCGAACGGTTCAATCCGAAACCACAAAGAACGCAAAGAAGCGCAAAGGACACAGAGGAAATCAATTAGAGAGGATGCTGGATTCGACTTGGGATTTTCTGAAATAATCCATCCTATCCTGTTGATCCTGTCAATGATTATTCTCGTTGCGCCCTCTGCACTGCTTGGCGCCCTTTACGGTTTTCCGGTCGGATGCGTGGAGAGGTGCCAGAGCGTATCATGCCCGTATGCATCCTCTCGAAGGCCAGCGCGTCGTCGTGATGGGGCTGGGACGATTCGGCGGAGGCGTCGGCGCAGCCCGTTACGCTGTCAAACACGGCGCCGATGTGCTCGTGACCGATCAGCTCAATGAGAAGCAACTGGCCCGATCCCTTTCCGAATTGCGCGGACTGCCGATCGACTACCGACTGGGCGAACACAACGTCAGCGATCTCACCCGGGCGGACCTGGTGATCGTCAATCCCGCCGTGGATCGGCGAAACAATCCCCTGCTGCGTGCCGCCGAAGCCGCCGCCGTTCCGCTGACCAGCGAGATCGAACTGCTGATCGAACGCCTGCCGCAGCGCGGGCGCACGATCGGCGTCACCGGAACCGCGGGAAAATCGACCACCGTCGCCATGATCGGCCATGCCATGGCGGCCTGTCTCGGAGCGTCACGCGTGCACGTCGGGGGAAACCTCGGCGGCTCGCTGCTCGATGTGGTGGACGACCTTGGCGACGAGGACTGGGTGGTGCTGGAGTTGTCCAGTTTCATGTTGGAGACGCTGGGTAATTGGTCGCCGCACATCGCCGTGGTGACCAACCTCAGCGACAACCATCTCGACCGCCATGAAACACCGGACGCCTATCGCGCCGCCAAACAACGCTTGTTGGGCCATCAGCAGACCGGCGATTTCACCATACTGGGCGAGACCGTGGCCGACTGGGCGGAGCATACGCCGGCGAAAGTGACCGTCGTGAAACAGCCGCTCGAGGCAAACCTGCTGACGCCGGGCGAGCACAATCGACTGAACGCCGCGATGGCGCTGGCCGCGGCGCGTTGTGCCGGCGTGCCGCCGCTGGAATCGATCCGTGCGCTCGAGCAATTCCCCGGCCTGCCGCACCGGATGCAATTCCTCTGCGAGCACAACGGCGTCACGTTCTACAACGATTCCAAATCCACCACGCCCGCCTCGGCCATGCTCGCCATCGATGCGTTCAAACCCGGCACGCTGCACCTGATCCTCGGCGGGTCCGACAAAAAAGCCGATCTGTCCGCGCTGGCGCGCCACGCCGTCCGACACGGCGCCGCAATCTATACGATCGGCCAAACCGGCCCGGCCATTGCCGAAGCCGCCACCGAATGCGAAGAATCAAACTGCCGGGTGCACCGTTGCGAAACGCTCGAAAAAGCCACTGAAAAAGCCATCGCCGCCGCCACCGCCGGACAGACGGTTCTGCTCAGTCCCGGCTGCGCCAGTTGGGATCAGTTCGAGAACTTTGAACAGCGTGGCCGCACCTTCGCCGAACTGGTGATCCGGTTTACCGACAACGAATAGATTGAACCATCAAAACACCAAGGGCACCAAGGAATAACAATATCGTTATGCACTGTTTGCACGAATCCCAATAAACAAGATCAGTAAAATAAACCATATAACGTGAGCGACCATAATGAATCGCAAGTGAGATTCTTTGATTCCGCGAGCTTTTTCACCGTTCGCATTAGCTTTGGTGTTCGTGCTGACGGTAATTAGAATTTGCAGGTGGCCAATGACTGCTGTACCCAACGTGTATACTATGATCGCTGGTAAAACAGTATTTTGTATAAAGGGAGTGAGATCTTTAAAGAGTAAAACCAGTATGCCCAGTACAAGTGTACTGATTATTGTAACGCCATAGCGCACATCAGCCGCAGCAAACTTTGCAATGTCACCAATCATGCTCATGATTCTATCTCCATATACCAGATACTCATACTCCCCGTGGCCCTCTGTGGTTCTCTGTGTTTAACAAGCACCTTGGTGTTCTTGGCGCCTTGGTGGTTTATTTCTTAAACACCAGCTCTCCATCCTTCGCATCGACGTGAACTGTATCGCCGGGCGCGAACTGGCCGGCGAGGATTTGCGATGCGAGCGGATTTTCGATGCGCTGCTGGATCAGTCGCTTCAACGGACGTGCGCCGAAGCTCGGGTCGTAACCCTGCTCGGATATCAGATCGCGCGCAGCGTCGGTCAACTCGATGCTCATTTCGCGGTCGGCCAGTCGCTGCGCCAGGTAGCGAAGCTGTATGTCGACGATGCCGCGCAATTGCTCGCGGGTGAGCTGGTGGAAGATGATCGTCTCGTCGATGCGGTTGAGCAGTTCCGGTCGGAAATGGTGCTTCAACTCGCTGCGCACGCGCGATTCGATCTCGGCGTCCGCAGCGCCGGCGGCAGTCATTTCACCGATGGCCTGCGAGCCGATGTTGCTGGTCATCACGACGATCGTGTTGGCGAAGTTCACGGTTCGGCCGTGACCGTCGGTCAGCCGACCATCGTCGAGAATCTGCAAAAGAATGTTGAACACCTCCGGATGCGCCTTTTCGATTTCATCGAGCAGGATCACACAATACGGCCGACGGCGCACGGTTTCGGTGAGTCGCCCGCCCTCTTCGTAGCCGACGTAACCGGGCGGCGCGCCGATGAGCCGGGCCACGCTGTGCTGCTCCATGAACTCGCTCATATCCAGGCGCACCAGCGCATTTTCGGTGTCGAACAGAAATTGCGCCAGGGCCTTGCAGAGTTCGGTCTTGCCGACGCCGGTCGGCCCGAGAAAGAGGAACGAACCGATCGGCCGATGGGGCTCGCCAAGCCCGGCGCGGCTGCGGCGGACGGCATCGGACACGGCGCGCAACGCATCGTTCTGCCCCACCACACGCTGTTGCAGGGCATCTTCCATGCGCGTCAGCTTTTCGCGCTCGCCCTCGAGCAGACGGGAAACGGGAATGCCTGTCCAACGCGCCACGATCTCAGCGATCTGATCTTCGGCCACTTCCTCACGCACCAGCGATTCACCGTTGGCGCGTTGCAGGCGCTGCTCGGCTTCGTCGAGTTGCTTGCGCAGTTCGACGAGATCGCCGTATTGAATCTTCGCCGCCGCTTCCCAGTTCGCGGCGCGCTGGGCCTGCTCCAGTTCATTATGTGCCGATTCGATGCGCTCCTTGAGCGACTTCACCTCGTCGAGCAGGCCTTTCTCCGATTCCCAGCGCCCCTGCAACTCGGCGTTACGCTCGTTGAGATCGGCCAGTTGCTTTTCAAGTTGCTCCAGGTGCTTCTTCGAGCCGGGATCGGTCTCCTTCTTCAGCGCTTCGCGTTCGATTTCCAGTTGCATGATGCGACGGCGGAGCTCGTCCAGTTCCGCGGGCATCGATTCGTTCTCGATGCGCAAGCGACTGGCGGCTTCGTCGATCAGATCGATCGCCTTGTCCGGCAGGAAGCGACCGGTGATATAGCGATCGGACAACTTGGCCGCGGCCACGAGCGCCGCATCCTGGATGCGCACGCCGTGGTGGGCATCGTAACGCTCCTTCAGGCCGCGCAGGATGGCGATGGTGTCTTCCACGCTGGGCTCGGGGATGTGGATCGGCTGGAAGCGTCGCTCCAGCGCGGCATCTTTTTCGATGTGCTGGCGGTATTCGTCGAGCGTCGTGGCACCGATGCAGCGCAGCTCGCCGCGCGCCAGCATGGGCTTGAGCAGGTTGCCGGCGTCGGGCGAGCCCTCAGTCTTGCCCAGGCCGACCACCGCATGCAGTTCGTCGATGAAGAGGATGATGCGGCCGTCGGACTCGGTGACTTCGCGCAGCACGGCTTTGAGACGATCCTCGAACTCACCGCGATACTTCGCCCCTGCGATCAGCGCGCCCATATCGAGCGCGATGATCTGCTTGTCGTTCAGAGAAGCGGGCACATCGCCGCGCGCAATGCGCAACGCCAGTCCTTCGGCGATGGCGGTCTTGCCGACGCCCGGCTCGCCGATCAGCACCGGATTGTTCTTGGTGCGGCGGGAGAGCACCTGCATGGTGCGACGGATTTCCTCATCGCGCCCGATGACCGGATCGATCTTGCCCTGCCGCGCCAGTTCGCACAGATCGCGCCCGTACCTGGCCAACGCTTCGTACCGGTCCTCGGCGTTTTCATCGGTGACGTGTCGGCCCTTGCGCATCTGCTCGATGGCCCGCGTGAGCTGCCCGGCATCGACGGCATTGATCGACAGCGCTTCGTGCGCATCGCTTTTCACCTCCGCCAACGCCAACAGGAGATGCTCGGTGGAGACGTACTGGTCTTTCATGTCGGCAGCGCGCTGCTGCGCTTTGCCAAGCACTTCGCCCAGCTCCCGACTCATGGTGATCGAACCGGCGCCGCTGATGGTGGGCTGGCGTTTGAGTTCCGATTCGACAATGGATGCGATGCGATCGGGATCGCTGCCGATGCGCTGGATGAGCGTGCGCGCGGTGCCGGTTTCAGTCTCGGCCAGCAGCGCGGCGAGAAGATGCATCGGCGTGACCTGCGCATGCCCGGCGGTCTGGGCCGACATGCTCGCATCGGCCAGCGCCTGCTGCGCCCGCGTGGTGTATTTGTGCCGGTTGGTCATAAGTCAAAATCCCCTTTCCCTGTTCACTGCGCAAAGGCCGTGCTGGAAGGGGGAGGAACGAAAAATATTGTAAACACTTGAATTAAATATATTTACATAACACAAAGGGCGGACAAAAATCCGAAGACACTGTCAAAATGGCAGGAGGCGCGGTAAATCGCGTCGCCGAACAGCCAACATGAAACGCTCCCCTCTGGGTCGCGGCTAAACCGGCAACGGTGAACCAGAAACCGGCCACTATTCCTTCGGCAGCAGGTGGCGCTTCCAGAACTCGGTCAGGACGACGCGGGAGAATTCGGCGTTGTCCTTCTTGGCGAAGCCGTGCCCCTCATCGTCGGCCACGACGTACCAGACCGCCTGGCCGTTGGCGCGCACGGCTCGGGCCATCTGCCGGGCTTCGGTGACCGGGACGCGCGGGTCATTCAGGCCGTGCGTAATCAGCAATGATGAACGGATCTTGTCGGCGTTGTTGGATGGGCTGATGTTCTGGAGGAAGGCGCGCATTTCGGGATCGCGTTCGTCGCCGTATTCGGCACGCCGCAGGTCGCGTCGGTAGGCCTTGGTGTTTTCGAGGAAGGTGACGAAATTGCTGATGCCCACGGTATCGGAACCGGCCCGGATGCGATCGCCGTAATGCACCAGAGAAGCCAGCACCATGTACCCGCCGTAGGAACCGCCCATCACGCCAACGCGTGATTCATCGAGGTGCGGCTGTTCTTTGATCCAGTCGAGCAGCGCGCCGATGTCCCTGACCGCATCCTCGCGTTTATAGCCGTTGTCGAGTTTGAGGTAGGTCTTGCCGTAACCGCGCGATCCGCGCACGTTTGGCGCGATGACTGCGATGCCGTGCTCGCTGATCCAGTACTGGCTGGCGCCGCCGAGCCCGGGGCGGACCTGGCCCTCGGGCCCGCCGTGGATGTAAATGAGGACCGGGTGCGGCCCGGGATTTTTCGGCTCACGGATGAACGCGGGAATCATGCGACCGTCGAAGCTCTTGTAACGAAACAGGCGCTGTCCGGTGAAGTGCTCTTCGTTGAGCCCGCCCATTTCGCTATGGGTCCAGCGGGTCAGTTCCCCATCCGCCAGACGGTAGGTAAACACATCGGTGGGATGCGTGGCGGTGCCCAGGTTGAAGCCCAACTGCTTACCATCGGGCGAATATTGCAACGCCCCCACCCGCCCCATGGGCAGCGTCACGCGAGTGCGCCGGTGGTCGGGCAGTGTCATCCGGTAGAGCACGCTGGAGCCGTCGGCGTTGACCACGAAAGCCAGTTCCCCGCCGGTCGGGCTGATTTTCATGTCGACGACGTTCCAGGGGATATCGCGCGTCAGCCAGGTGTACCTGCCGCTGTCGAGATCGATGCGGGCCAGGTGTGTGAACTCGCCGACCATATCGGTGGCCGCATAGACCGCCTTGCCATCCGGCGACCAGCACAGCATGTGCCACGAGACTTTCTCCGGTGCGACGTCGGGCAGCGGCAACGGCGTCATTTTTCCCGTGTCGATATCGAGAATGTGGGGATAGCTTTCGTTGACTGAAACATAGCGGACCATCAACAGCCGACGGTCGTCGGGCGACCAGTCATCGGCATACCAGAACTCGCCGTCCACCTGTTTCAACGTGCGCCACTTGTCCGGATGATCGGGATCGACCAAGAAGATGTCGGTGTCGCGTCCGTTGCGCCGGTTGGAGGCGATGACCAGCAGGTCATCGTGGTGACGGCGCGGGCCCAGGCCGTGGCGGGATATTCCATCGGTCAGCCGTTTGGTCGTGCCGGTCTTGAGGTTGCGGAGATAGACCTGATTGTTTTCGTTGCCGCTGCTGCTCATGGTGTAGACGAAGCGCAGGTGCTTGCCGTGTCGCAGGAACCGTCCGTAGTTGACGCGATCGGAGGTGAAGACGACCTGTCGCCGCATGCCGCCGGGCCGGGTGACGCGGTAGAGCTGGGTCACGTTGCCCAAACGTGAAGCCACCAGCAGCGATTGGCCATCGGGCGCAAAGTCATTCAGCGCGGCGTAGCGGATGTCTCCGTAGGGCCGTAGCGCATCAAACAGGTCCGTCGGCAGTTCAGGCACACCGGATGTGCGGATCGCCGAGGGCGCCTGGGGATGGTGCTGACCGATGCGGTCGTCGGCGACCAGGCCGGATGCGGAAAAAAAGATCAGTGCGATTGTCAGTCGAAAGAACAACGTCATCGTACACTCCGATTTCGCAAAAACGGATCGCGGCGGGACGGGGCATTGTATGCGAAGCGCAGATGAATGGGGTCAGGCCGACTCGTCTATCCGCCGGAGGGTGGCGGCTTCGTTGACCTGCGCGGGGCCGGGCTGGATCTGGCGATAGGCCGGGGCGTAGGGATTGGCGGAGGAAACGGATGCGGTGTCATCGAAGCGCATGGGCAGATCGGTTTTGGCAGCAACGAGCTGCTCGCGGATGCGCTCCAGGCGGTAGAACGCTTCGGTCAGTTGGATACGCGGCAATTGCGAACGGTAGGCCGCCTCAAAACTGTACGTATCTTCACCGTTGTGCTGCACCGCAAGCGGACGGTCGGTCGCCCGGACGGGTGCGTCGTTGCGTACGGCCTGGTTCGATTGAACCAAGCGCAGCGTGGGGTTGGCGCCGGAAGGATTCACCTGCATGGCCGCATTGTAGCCAAGTCACAAACCGATTTACAAGTGGTGAATAACCTGCGGGCAAGGTTGTCCGATAAAAAGGGGCGCTCGGATCAACGGTCGAGCAGCTGATCTTCCACCCATTTGAAGAAACGCATGTCGAAGATCAGGCCCAGAACCATTCCGACAAAAACAAAACCAAAGAACAGGTAGAAGTCGATCTGCGAATCAATGAACCACCAGATGAAAAAGAGCAGCGCACCGCAAACGGCACCTGCGATGATGCGAGCAACATAGTCGGACCACTTGCCGGACTCGTCGGACATGGGGTTCCCCTTTCAAACTGAAATCGAGATCGCTTTTATCCGGAGTTTCGGTCGATTACTGCGTGATCGTCCTCAACTCGCGGCTTGAAAAACCTCACACATCGCACATGACTATTCCAGCACCGCATTGGCGCGCGGGAACGAACCCAGCACGGTCAGGTGCAGGCAGTGCTTTTTCACTTCCTGCAGCGCGGCGACCATGTTCGGCTCATCGCAATGGCCCTGGCAATCGACGAAGAAATAGTATTCCCAGTTCACGCGCTGGCTGGGGCGTTTGTCGATGTGGGTGAGGTTGATGCCGTATTCGCGGAAGACGTCCAGCACGTCCGACAGCGCGCCGGGCTTGTGGGCGGTGGTGAAGACCAGGGCGGTTTTGTCGTCGCCGGACGGACGCGGCGCGGTGTTGCCGATCACGAAAAACCGCGTGACGTTGTTGGGATTGTCCTCGATGTTGGCATGCAGGACGGGCACCTTGTAGGCCTCGGAGGCGATGGACGAACCGATCGCCGCGGCGCCCGGTTCGCTGGCCGACCGCTCTGCCGCTTTGGCGGTGGAGGTGGCGGGAACCAGTTCCGCCGAGCGCAGGTTTTCCGACAGCCACCGCCGACATTGCTCAAACACCTCCGGGCGGGAGTAGAGTTTCGTGATTGTCCGCTCGTCGCTGGCGCTCATCACGTTGTGGTGGATGCGGATGAGCACCTCGGCGCAGACGCGCACCGACGATTGCAGGAAGCAATCGTGGGAGACGGTGATCGAGCCGCCGGTCGAGTTTTCAATGGGGACCAGTCCCAAGTCGATCTCATCGCGTTCGACGGCCTGGAAGACGTGTGGGATATCGTCCACGGCCACGTACTGCGGCGAGGAGCCGAATTGTTTCTTGGCGGCGAGATGGCTGAACGTTCCCACCGGGCCGAGGTAACCCACGCGCAGCGGGCGTTGCAGCGCGAAGGTGCCGGACATGATCTCGCGGTAAATGGCTTCGACGGCGGCGTTGTGCAGCGGGCCGGGATTGGCCTGGCACAGACGCTGAAGCACGCGCTGCTCGCGATCGGGCGCGTAGGTGGGGCTGTGATCGTTGGCCTTGATTTTCCCGATCCGCACGGCCAGGGCGGCGCGCTGGTTGAGCAGGGCGAGGATCTGGTCGTCGAAGGCATCGATCTGCTCGCGGAGGGGTTGCAGGGCGTCGTTGGGTTCGTTCGCAGCATTCATGGGCACGGTCGGTGCGGGCCGTTGATTGGGCAACCGCCCTGTTGTCGATAAGATGGATACGTATTCGGCCGGTTTCGCCGGTCGGCCCCGCCATTGTAGAGGATGGCCGGGATCGATCCAACACGCACCCCGATGCAGGATCGCGCCATGCCCGCATTAGAACAACTGGACCAACTGCAACATGCCACGTCGGATTTGCAGGAGAAGCTGCCTTTTTGGATCGACATGATCGCGGCGTTTCTGGGATTCTGGGGCTTGATGATGTGGCTGTTCGGCCGCAAGCTCATCAAGGCCTCGGTGACGGCGACGGGCTTGGTGCTCGGCGCCACGGCGGCCGCGCTGATCTTCAACGAAAAGAACCCGGATCTGGCCCACAGGTGGATGTGGTGGGCTGCGGGCGGCGCGCTGCTCGGCGCGGTGGCGTTCTACCTGTTGCTGCGTTTGTGGATGGCGGTGACGCTGGCGTTGATCGTGGGACTGGTCGCGCCGGTGGCTTTTGCCGCATGGCAGGGCGCCGCCGACGACAACGCCCAGCAACTCGGCGACGCCATCGGCCAAACGATCAACGAGGGCCTGGAGTCCGTCACCGAGAAGGCCGGACAGGTCGCCGACAAAGTTCGGCAAGGCAGTGACGATGCGGGCGATTCGCAAGCGACGGATGACATCGATCTGGCCAAGGAATTTTCCGCTCTGTTCAATGAGCTGCTCCATTCGGTCAAGCAATGGTGGTCGAATATGGATTCGGGATCGCGCTGGCTGATGAGCGTGCTGGCGGCGGCGGGTGTGGCGATCGGGCTGGTGGTGGGATTCCTCCTGCCGAACACCACCACGTCGCTGGTGACCTCAATGATGGGCTCGGGTCTGTTGTTGATCGCGTTGAATCATCTGGGCGGCCGATACGCTCCATCGCTGGCGTCGCACCTGCCCAATACCATTGGATCGATCCTGGTGGCGCTGGGTATTGCGACGGTTATCGGAACCGCCTTTCAGTGGATGATTTCCCGACGTTCTGCCGATAACGGTTAACTGAACGGGCGCATTATGCGCCGGTTCGGGAGGCCGTTATGGTAATCACACTCGCACAAGAGGCGGGCGCAAGCACACCGCAGGAAGTCCTGCCGCAACTCTGGCAACGCCTCGATGCGCTGGCCCATCCGGACAAACTGGTCGAAGTGCTCAGCCAATTGTCGATGGTGTGGGCGGGCGTGTTTGTGGCGACGGGATTGATCTGCCTGTTGCAGGGATATCGCGTCTACAAGGGAGCGGTGCTGTTGCTAGCGCTGGGACTGGGCGGCGTGGTCGGCTATCAACTCGGTCTGTCCATCAAGGCGGAAGTGATCGTGGCCGGCTGCCTGGCGGTGTTGCTGGCGGTGGTGGCCTGGCCGCTGATGAAGTACGCGGTGGCCATTGCCGCGGGCCTGGCCGGAGCCACCGTCGGCGCCAACGCCTGGGCCTCGCTGGCCGACAAAATCAACACCGCCACCGAGCAAGCTACGCTCAGCGCCGATGCGTACTGGATCGGGGCGCTGATGGGGCTGATTCTCTTCGGTTTGATGGCGTTCATTCTGTTCGAACTGGCGGTGGTGCTGTTCACGTCATTCGGCGGAGCGACGCTGGTGGTGCTCGGTGGGATCGCCCTGCTGCTGAACGTTCCGCAGATCAAGGAAAACGTGGCCAACGCGCTGCAGGCCGATCCGTTGGTCGTGCCGCTGCTGGTGATCGTTCCGGCGGTGATCGGGTTGATCTTCCAGCAACAGGCCGGAGGCCTGAGAAAAGACCAGGCCAAGGCCAAACCCGCATAGACACGCCTTCTCTCCGGTTCACTCGCAGGAGTGGAATGAGCAACAAGGGCGGCGTAAGCCGCCCTTTTGTATTGTGGGCAAGGGACGGAGGAACAGAGGGGGCAAAGGGACGAAGAGACGGATTATTTCTCAGTCGTCATGTGAATTACTGCGCATCCGGCTTGGACACTTCAGTAACCCTGTCGTCCAATTGCGCGACTTGGTGATCCGGGTCGGGTGCAAAGCGGGCGGCTTGGTTGGCCGCTTTCATCAGCGGGTTGGCTGCGAGGGAAAGAACCACCACCAGCACGGCGCTGGCCACGGCGGCGACGCTGCGCACCGGGCGGACCGCACGTTCGACGCGCTGATCCGGATCGGAAAGAAAGCAGACGCCGACGATCCGCAGGTAATACACGGCCGCGATGGCGCTGTTGATCACGCCGAAGATAACCAGCCAGATCATTTCCGCACTGATCGCCGAACCGAACAGGTAAACCTTGCCCCAGAATCCGATCACCGGCGGGAACCCGGCCAATGACAGGGCGCAGACGGCCATGACGGTCGCCAACACCGGCTCGCGCCGCACCAGGCCGCGGAGATCATCGAATGTCTCGGCCTCTTCGCCCGCCGCTTTCAACAGGCCCAGCACCGCAAACGCGCCCAGGTTCATCACACCGTACGCAACGAGATAGAACAGCACCGCGCCAAGGCCGTTCTCCAGCGGCGAGACCTCGGCATCGACGATCGTGATACCCGCGGTCAACCCGATCAGCATGTAACCGGAGTGCGCGACCGAGGAATAGGCCAGGACGCGCTTGACGTTGTGTTGCAGCAGGGCGAGCGTGTTGCCGAGGAACATCGTGGCCACGGCCAGCACACCGAGCAGTGCGATCAGCGTCGGCGATTGCAGGGGCCAGCCGACCAGCCCCAGCAACACGATCAGCGTGACGAATCCTGCGGTCTTGGGAACGAAGGCGAGGAAGGCGGTCACGGGCGTGGCGGCGCCCTGGTAAACGTCGGCGGCGTAAACGTGCATGGGGAACGCGGCGATCTTGAAACAGATGCCCGCGATCGCCAACACCAGACCGAGCAGCGCCATGCCGCTCAACTCACCGGCCCGGGCGGTCACGGAATCGGCGGCGAGCATCAGGCGGAACTGATCGGAAATCTCGGCAAAGCCGGTCGCCCCGGTGGCGCCGTAGATCAGCGCGAAACCGTAGAGGAACACCGCGGCGGCAAACGCGCCCAGAAAGAAATACTTCACCCCGGCTTCCGGTGCAACAGTCTTGCGGCGCGTGGTGGCGACCATCACATACGTCGGAAGACTCGTCAGCTCCAGCGCCAGGAAAAGCCAGATCAGATCATCGGCCGCAGCACAGAGCATCGCCCCGGTGATCGACAGCAGGAAAAAACCGAAGAACTCGCCGCGCGACACACGCGACGGATCGAAGCCGGTGTCCGATTCCCCGGCTCCGTATTCATCGGGCAATTCCGCGGCCGTCAGCAACAGCAGCAATCCCACGCCCAGCACGCCGAGCCGCACGAACGATTGGAATGCGAATCCCGAACCGGCTGCGCCATCGTCGAGCGCGTGGTCCGGGCTGAACAGGTACGCTACGGCAACACCGCCGGCGACCAGCATGCCCAGCGCGCTCAGCCAGCTGACCGACCGGCGGACGGAACGCTGCGGCGCAAGCCCGATGAGGATGACACCGAACGCCGTGGCAAGCAGGATGATCTCCGGCCAGAGCGTGTTGACCTTTTCCCACATGGTCATGGCGCAACCTCCACATCAATCCGTGTGGAGTGTACGGAAACACATGGTTTAGCGGTTGATCGCAAATCGACGCTTTCACGGCCTGGATTCCCGCCTGCACGGGAATGACGAAGAACCTGCGGCGCTGGATCGCCTGCCCCAAAGGGGGAGGGACGATTGGATTGCTCCGCCACGATCCGATTCGCCGCGCCGGTCAGGTTGGCGATCTCCGGCTCCATCGATCGCAGCAACGGCGTGGGGAACAAGCCCAGCACCAGACAGGCAATCGCCAACGGCGTGAGTACGGCGATCTCGCGCGCGTCCAGGTCTTTCACTTGTCCGGCATAAGCGGCCGGTTCCCGGAGCGGGCCGAAGATCACCCGGCCGACCATGTAGAGAATGTAGATCGCGGCGAGGATGAGTCCCAGCGCCGCCACCGCCGCGAAACCGACCCCCAGCACGTCGCTGGTGTAAGCGCCCAGCAGCGTGAGGAACTCACCGACGAATCCGTTCAGGCCCGGCAGCCCCACCGACGCCAGGCAGAAGATCACCATGAAGGTCGACCAGATCGGCAGCCGCTTGCCCAGGCCGCTGAGCCGGTCCATTTCGCGCGTGTGGTAGCGACGGTAGATCATGCCGACGCAGAGGAACAGCGCCCCGGTGCTGATGCCGTGGTTGATCATGTACATCACCGAGCCGCCCACGCCCTGCGGGTTGAGCGCGAACATGCCCAGCACGCAGAAGCCCAGGTGCGACACGGAGGAATAGGCCACGAGTTTCTTGATATCGTCCTGCACCCAGCAGACCAGCGCGGCGTAAAGGATGCCGAGGGTCGCCACCCCGGCGATGCACGGCGCGTATTGCACCACGGCCTCCGGCGCCATGGGAATCGCAAAGCGCAGCAGACCGTACGTGCCGAGCTTGAGCAAGACACCGGCCAGCAGGACCGAGCCGCTGGTGGGCGCTTCGGTGTGGGCCAGGGGAAGCCAGGTATGCACGGGGAACAGCGGCACCTTGATCGCAAACCCGGCCATCAGCGCCGCCAACACGAAGGCCTGCATGCCGGAGGGCATCTGCAAGGCGGTGGCGGTGAGCGCGGCGATGTCGAACGTCCAGGCGCCGTCGTCCCGCGATGCGTGATACCACGCCACGTACAAAACACCGGCGAACGTGAACAGCGAACCGCTGAGCGTGTAGATGAAGAACTTCTTCGCCGCCCACAGCCGCTGCGACGAGCCCCAGATACCGATCAGAAAATAAAGCGGCACCAGCGTCAACTCGAAGCAGATGTAGAAGAGGATCAGGTCCTGGGCCAGGAACACGCCCGTCATCGCCGCCTGCAACACCAGCAGCCAGAGATAGAACTCCTTGCTGCGCTGTTTCACATCGCCGAACGACCCGAGCACCGTGATGGGCATGAGGAACGTGGTCAGCAACACCAGCGACAGCGAGATCGCATCGACGCCGAGATGAAAACCAATGCCCAGCGAGTCGATCCACGGGGCGCGGTAAATCATCTGCATCTTGCCGTGGGGATCGGACCAGTCGAACGACATCGCCGCTGCCAGCGACAGCACAAAGACGCCCAACGTGACACCGAACGCCGTGTAGCGCACCAGCTCATCGCGGCGCGGCGGCAGCCACGCCATCGCCAACCCGCACACCAGCGGGATCAGCACGAGCATCGGTAACAGGAAAATTTCGTTCATATCTTCATTCGTGCGCTACAGCACCACCGCGTAGACCACCACCGCCAACACGGCGATGATGCCCAGCGCCATCAGCAGCGCGTAACCCTGCAACAAGCCGTTCTGGCCCGGCTTCTGCAATGCGCCGGCAATCCGCGGCGCCCAACTGATCGAGCCGAGGACCACACCGTCGATGATCACGCGATCGAACAGGTAGAAAAACCACCCCAGCGCCCGCAAGGGCAGCACGATCGCAAAACGATACGCTTCATCCACGTAGTACTTGTTTTCAAAGATTTTGGTGATTGGACCCAATTTGGCCGCGATGGACTCGGCCAGGTCCCGCCGCTTCCAGAAGAAGAACCCGGCCAACACGATCATCACCACCGCCCCGCCGCCGGAAATCGCGCCAACCATCCCGTGTGATACGTAACCGGGACCGTGGTGATCATCCCCATGTGAAGCTGCGGCTCCGTGACCGGCATCATGAGAGGCATGCGACGTCACAGCCGCGCTTGAATGCTCGACCATTTGCATCATCCAACCCTCTTTGCCGCCGAGCCAGACGCCAAACACCAGCGCGCCAACCGCCAGCACCACCAGCGGGCCGTTCATCAGCCAGCTCATTTCGTGCGGGCCGTGCGCGTGGTCGTCCAGCGGATGATCGACCGCGTAGCCGTGGTGTTCGTTCGACATTTCGTATTTCGTTTCGCCCATGAACACTCTGAACCACAGGCGGAACGTGTAGAACGCTGTCAATAACGCCGTGAGCACACCAATCCAACCCAGCCAGCCGAACTCACTGTTGATCGCCTGGTACAGGATTTCATCCTTCGAGAAGTAACCGGCGGTGAACGGGAAACCAGCCAGCGCCAGGCAGCCGATGAGCATCAGCCCCGCCGTGATCGGCATCTTCTTGCCCAGCCCGCTCATCCTGCGAAGATCGAGTTGGCCCGCCAGGGCGTGCATCACCGAGCCGGCCGTGAGGAACAGCAACGCTTTGAAAAAGGCATGCGTGAACAGGTGGAACACCGCGCCGTACGTCGCCGCCACACCCACGCCAAGGAACATATAACCGAGCTGGCTGACCGTGGAGTAGGCCCAGATGCGCTTGATGTCGAACTGGCAAAGCGCGATGGTGGCCGCGAAGATCGCCGTCACCCCGCCGACAATCGCCACCGTCGGCAGCGCGTATTCGCTGAGCTGGAAGATCGGCAGCAGCCGCGCGATCATGTACACGCCTGCCGTCACCATCGTCGCTGCGTGGATCAACGCCGAGACCGGCGTCGGGCCCTCCATCGCATCCGGCAACCACACGTGCAACGGCAACTGAGCACTCTTGCCAAACGCCCCCAGCATCAGCAGGAAGGGAATCCAAAGCACCAGGTTTTGCTTCCACGCAGGAAGTGTGGCGATGTGTTCTGCGTCCGCCAAGCCGTGGTGACCCATCAAGCCCTCGTAACCAATGATGCCGAACACCAGGAACACGCCCATCAGTCCCAGCGCGAAGCCGAAGTCGCCGACGCGGTTGACGATGAACGCTTTTTTCGCCGCATCGCGCGCCGAGAGTTTGCGATAGTAGTACCCGATCAGCAGGTAGCTGCTCAGGCCCACGCCCTCCCAGCCGAGGAACAGCAGCAGCAGGTTGTCGCCGAGCACCAGCAGCGTCATCGCGACAATAAACAGCGCGATGTAGGCGAAGAAACGGTAATAGCCCGGATCCCCCGCCATGTAGCCCGAGGCGTAGATGGCGATCAGCGTGCCCACGCCCGTGACCACCAGCAGCATCACGCACGTCAGCGGATCGATGAAGAAGGCGAAGTTGGCGGTGAAATCGCCGATGCTGATCCACTCGAAGCAGTGGACGGTGATACCGCCGTGCAATTGTGAGATGTCGCCCAGGCCGAGCATCACCAGCACCGACAGCACGAACGACCCGGCCAGCGCGGCAATCGTCACCGCGGCGCTGAGCTTGCGCAGCGGCTTCAGTGCGGCGAACACCACGCCATTGATCAGCAGCGCCAGCGCCGGCAGCGCCGGAATCCAACGTGCCAGGTCTACGAGAGACTGGTCGATCTGCGGCATAATGGTTTCGGCTAACGTAAACATTCAGTTTTGGGTTTCAGCCCTTCATATCCGACCACGCCTCGGCATCGAGCGTGTTCTTTCGTCGATACAAATAGACCACCAGGCCCAGCGCCAGCGCCGCTTCCGCCGCGGCAATGGTCAAAACGAAAATCACAAACGCCTGCCCGTCGAAGTTGCCGTGGTATCGGCTGAACGCCACGAGCGTCAGCACGATCCCCTGGAACATCATCTCCGTGCAGAGAAAGATGACGATCAGGTTCCGCCGAGCGACGAAGCCGATCATGCCCAGCGTGAACAGCGCCGCTCCGGTGAGCAGGTAATGGTTCAGCGTGATGGCGTCGATGGTTTCCATGGTTCTATTGAGCGACGCGATTTATCGCGTTCATGCACTTATTGCCTTCGTGCCTTCTTCCTCTGCCCCTTCGTCTTTGACGACAATCCGCGCGATGACGATCGCCCCGACCATCGCCAGCAGCAGAATCACGCCGGCCAATTCGATGCCCAGCGTGTGCGATTCAAACAGGTTCAGTCCCACGCGATCCATGTTGCCGACCTGCGCCCCGGCCAGTTGTTCGGGGATCGTCACGGTGCGGGTCGGTTGGCCGTCCTCCACCGGTTGGACCGTTGCGCTGCCGGCCTTCAGATCGACAGCCACCACCTTCTCGCCTTTTTCGATCAATCCCGCGCTGCGCAGCAACGTGGTCAGTTTCTTTTCCGACAATCGCCCCGGCACGGATTGCACCACCGCCAGTCCCTGCTCGGCCGGGTAGGGCCGCTCGATTTCACCCGGCGCAGCGAAGATGACATGCAACACCACCGCCAACAGCGCAAAGCCCATGAGCACCGCGCCCAGCGGCTGACGAGCCGCCCGGTCGTAGAGCGGGGCTTCTTCCTCATCGTGGCTGGAGCGCGGCAACGTCGCCAGCATAATCACGAACACATACGTCACCAGGATCGCCCCGGCGTAGATGATCACCATCGCAAAGGCCATGAACTCGGCCTCAAGCAGCAGGAACTGACCCGCCACCGCCAACACCACCAGGATGAAATAAAGCGCACTGTAGACCGGCCGTTTGTGGGTGATCACGCGCACCGCCGAGGCAATCGCGATCACGGTGAAGGCGTAGTAGTAGATCGTGGGACGGTGTTCCCCGGCCCAGTCCAGCAGGTAGATCATCAGGCCCGCCAAGCCACCCAGCCCCAGCAACACCCCCAGCACGACCGGCCGACGGCGAGGCGACGGCAGCATCAGGTATAACCCTGCCGCTCCGATCAGCATTGCCAGGTAGATTGCGTAGACCATGCCGGACGTTTTAACTCGTTTCAATCCCAAGGGGTTGCGGTGACGGTAAGGAATCGGCGCACACCGACCCTGCGCGGATCGATCACGATAGGGGTTTTTCGGGGGTGTTGCAACCAATCCAAGGCCCGAGCCGATCAGCTCGCAACCACCAGCGGCAGGGCGCAATCCACCATGCGATCTTCGGGAACGACGGCCGTGTTGATCGTCAAATGGAAGCGGGCCGGGCCGAGTTTGCGTCCGGGCCAGTAGCGTTTGTAGAACACGCCCCGGTTGCGATCCAATTCGCGTACGCGGTTGGCGGCCTGTCGCGTGGTCAGACCGTGGGCCACGGCGAAGCGGTCGATACGATGAGCCAGCGGCGCAATCAGTCGGACATGCACGCCGCCGACCATGTCCGCGGTGACGTAGACGCTGCCGCGTCCGACGATCACCGAGCGTCCGGCGCGCGCCAGGGCCCGTATCATTGCCGCGACTTTGCGGTAGATCAGCGCCTCGGTGGGCGGTTCGTCGTGGTGGGCGTAACTCAGGCCGGCCCAGAAATCGTCCAGCCAGGAATGGCAGGATTCTTCCAGCGTTTCCACCAGGCGCCTGGATACTTTCAAATCACTGGCGATGCGCTCGCACAGTTCACGGTCGTAGCAGCGCCAGCCGTCGTCCGGGTAGATCCGGTTGAGGCGTTGGGTCAATCGCTCGGCGAATTCAGCGCCCCCGGCCCCGGTTTCCCGGCTGACGGTGATGAACGGGTGCGCGCCGGATTGGGTTTGATCGCCGCGGCCTTCCGCCTGACTGGGAATCGGCGCGCTGCGGATCGCCGCGAGGATCGGACGCATCTTGGAATCGGACATACTCATGGCGGCACCTCCTTCAGCGTCGGCGGGGAGCTGAGGAAGCCGCACGGTGGAAATTGTCCCGGCGATGCCCGGACGGATCGATCAATCTCGGCGGCGCCAGTCGCCGCATCCCGACCTCCTCACCAACTTCCGACTCGGGCACCACCAGGACCGAATCCCACTGGCCTTCGGCGTTGCGCTCCAGGCCGAACGCCGCGTAATCGTTCAACCACTGTCCGTCCGCGAAATACCGAAACCGATAGGTCCCGGCGGGCAGCGAAAGCGCCGTCCGCCACAGACCCCGCCCGTCGCTTTCCATTTCCACGGTCACGGCCGAACCGTGATCGAAATCGCCGCTGACATACACGCGCTGCGCACCGGCATAAACCAGATCAAACACGCACGCGCTGCCCCTGATCGAAACCATGTCCCAATCCTTTGGGTGGCGATGTGAACTTCACTGTTATGTCTCGAGTCTATTCTCTCAACGTCGCATCGGCGGCGCTGAACCTCACGGATGTGTCTGCACCTTAAGTAAACCCCACGGGGCGATCGAAATCAAGAAAATTCCCCGCTTGTTGCGCGCCTTTTTCTCGAAGCCGCCCTGACAGCGTGATAAAATAAAAATGTTCTTCCCGTCCATTTTGGAAAGGGGCCTGCGATGGATCAGCCCGCACTGAACGCCGAGCATTGGCAGTTGATCACCGAATTGCTGCAAAGCGAAGCCCGCCAACTGCCGACGGAGATTCATCACGCCGGTCTGGCCGCCACCAAGCAGCGCCTGCGGCATCGGCGCGATCTGGTCAACGAATTGCTCACCCTGCTCGGGGCTGAGCCAACGGCGGCGGAACTGTGACCTCTCCGCGGCCACGGCGCATCAGCCCGGCCCATCATCGAGCTTGCGCTCGACGCTGGAGACCTTGTCCGCCATGGAGTCGGTCCGGTCGGTGCGCGTGCCGAAGCGCAGCGTCGACGTGATGCGCGGCGCGCCCATTTCATGCACCGCTTCATGACACCGCTTGATCGCGGCAAACACCGCATCCCACTCGCCCTCGATGTTCGTCCCGTAAGCATGCAGGTGCGATTTTAGGCCGGCCTGTTGAATGATGCGCTCGCACTCGGCCACGTACTTCGATACCGACACACCCACGCCCAACGGCACCACGCATAAATCGGCAATCACGTGCATGGGATGACTCCGTTAATCCGTTAATCCGTTAATCCGTTAATCCGTTAATCCGTTAATCCGTTAATCCGTTAATCCGTTAATCCGTTAATCCGTTAATCCGTT
>JANQHK010000131.1 GCA_028282685.1 Phycisphaeraceae bacterium | reverse complement strand
ACCTGCGGGAGAGCGGAAAGTCGGACGCGGATCAACGGCCCGACGACCGCTCCCTCACCGTCGCGGCTCGTTCGGACCGGACACAAACCTTGCAAGACGCTCTAGGCAAGCGCTTCGCCCAGCGAATCGGCCTACATGCGTTCAAGCACATCGATGCCAAGCAGGTGCAGCCCTTGCTTCAGCACCCGGCAGGTCAAATCGCACAGTGCCAGCCGGCTGCGACGCGTCGGTTCATCGTCGGCACGAATCACCGGGCAATGCTCGTAAAACGCGCTGTACGCCACCGCCAGATCATACAACCAATTGCACAGACGATGCGGCTCCAGCGCCACGGCAACCTGCCCCACCACATCGGGCCACTGCGCGATCTTCAGCACCAGCGCCCGCTCGGCCGGATGCGATACCGTAACGGCCTGCCCCCCCAACGATTCCGCCTCGACTTCGGCCTTGCGAAAAATTGAGCGGATACGGGTGTAAGCATATTGCAGGTAGGGTGCGGTGTTACCCTCCATGGACAGCATGCGGTCCCAACTGAACACATAATCCTTGATGCGGTCGTTGGACAGGTCGGCGTACTTGATCGCCCCGATCCCCACCACCTGCGCCACACGCTGCCGTTCGTCCTCGGTCAGGTCCGGATTCTTTTCAGCCACGATGGCCGCGGCGCGCGATTCGGCCTCATCCAGCAGGTCTTCCAGTTTGACCGTCTCTCCGCTGCGCGTCTTGAAGGGTTTGTTGTCCTCTCCGAGGATCGTGCCGAACGGTACGTGTTCCAGGTGCACCGACTCCTCCACCCACCCAGCCATCTCCGCAGTCTTGAAGACCATGGAGAAATGTTGCTTCTGACGGGCGTCGGTCACGTAGATGACGCGGCGGGCCTGCAGTTCGTTGACACGGTAGCGCACCGCGGCCAGGTCGGTCGTTGCGTAGAGGAAGCCGCCATCGGACTTGCGCACGATCATCGCCAACGGTTCGCCGTCACGCCCGACGAATCCCTCGGGGTAGACCACGGCGGCCCCTTCGCTGGTTTGCAGAAGACCGGCCCGGTCCAGCGCCTCGATCACGCCGGGCAGCTTGTCGTTGTAGAAACTCTCGCCGCGAATATCGCCGTCGCCCGGATCAAACGACACATTCAGCCGGTCATAGGTACGATCAAAGTGTTCCAATGATTTCACATACAAAGTACGCCATAGCTCGACCGTTTCGGCATCGCCGGATTGCAAGGCAACCACACGCTTGCGCGACCGATCTGCAAAGCCGAGATTGGTGTCGAATTTTTGTTTTGCGGCCTTGTAAAAATTGTTCAAGTCACCGATGTCAAACGACATTCCCATCAATGCGTCGTCGGAAAACGTTTCGATAAGGTTTTCAATCAGCATACCGAACTGCGTGCCCCAGTCGCCGATGTGGTTTTGCCGGACCACGCGGTGGCCGAGCAGTTCCAGCGTGCGGGCGATGGCGTCGCCGATCACCGTCGATCGCAGGTGGCCGACGTGCATTTCCTTGGCCACGTTGGGCGAGGAATAATCGACCACCACGGTCTGCGGCTGGTCCGTATGCGCCAGCCCCAGCCGCTCATCGGCGGCCAGCTCCCCGGCGAGCTTTCCCAACGCTTCGTCGCGTAGCGTGATGTTGATGAAGCCCGGCCCGGCGATCTGCGGCGGCTCGGCCCAGTCATCCAGTTCCAGCGCATCGACCAGTTGCTGTGCGACCTGGCGCGGCTGTGATTTCAGCACTTTCGCCAACGACATCGCCGCGTTGATCTGGTAATCTCCGAACTTCGGATTCTGAGCCGGGCGAATCTGCGGATCGGCCTGTCGAGCGGACTCACCGAAGGCCCGATCCAGCGCCTCCCGGACGCGCTGTGCAAGAATGGCGAGCAGATCGGCCATGGAGCGGGCCATCATGCCGAGGCGATGTGAGCGCGTCAAGCGGCGCCGTTTCCATGCCGGTCGCAACCACCCTTGACCGAATCTAAATGTCCGGGTCTAATAGGCATAGCGGGCAGGCGCGATATGCGATGACGCGCTGCCTGGCGCGGCCGTTTTCCTCCGAGCCCCACCTGCCTGTAGTCCAATCCCAGGAGGCCAGTTCATGCCCAGTTTGACGGATTGTTGGGGTATCGAAGTCGGCTCGAACGCGATCAAGGCGCTTCGACTGCTACGTCGGGGCGATGCCATTGAAGTGGGCGAGTTTGACGTTCTACCCTTCAAGAAAGTTCTGACCACACCGGAACTGGACGTGGACGAAGCGATTCGCGTCGGGCTGGATCAACTGCTCAGCCGCCACAACTTCAGCAAGTCCACGGTCGCGGTATCGGTGCCCGGTCACCTGGCTTTTGCCCGGTTCGCCAAACTACCTCCGGTCGAGCCGAAGAAGATTCCGGACATCGTCAAGTTCGAGGCCGTGCAGCAGATTCCCTTCCCGATCGAGCAGGTGGAGTGGGATTACCAGACGTTCCAGGATGAGGACTCGCCGGACGTGGAGGTCGGCATCTTCGCGATCACCAAGGACCGCGTCCTGCCGTGGCTTCGGAATTTCCAGCAAGTCGGACTGCCGGTAAACGGGATTTCGCTTTCCCCGGTGGCCGTGTTCAACGCACTGAATTACGACCTCGACCTGCATGCCGAGCCCAAGGGCACGATCCTCATGGACATCGGCACGCTGGCGACGGACCTGATCATCACCGATCGAGGACGCATCTGGAGCCGCACCATCCCGATGGGCGGCAACCACTTCACCGACGCGCTGGTGCGCAGCTTCAAACTGTCGTTCACCAAGGCCGAGAAACTCAAGCGGGAAGCATCGAGCAGTAAATACGCCCGCCAGATTTTCCAGGCGATGCGTCCGGTGTTTGTCGACCTGGTCCAGGAAGTGCAGAAATCGCTGGGCTATTACCAGTCGCTGAATCGCGATGTGGAACTGGACAAGCTGATCGGCCTGGGCTCGACGTTTCGCCTGCCCGGGCTGCAAACGTTCCTCAAGCAACAGTTGCAGATTGAAGTGCAGCGGTTGGATGCGTTCCGCAAGATCGAAGTCGAAGGGCGTGAAGCGGCCACCTTCGCCGAAAACACGCTGACGCTGGCGCCGGCATACGGCCTGGCGATCCAGGGCCTGGAGCAGGAATCGGTTTCATGCAACCTGCTGCCGGCAACGGTGACCCACCGGCAGGTCTGGCGGGCCAAGCAGCCGTTGTTCGCCGCCGCCGCCGTTCTGATGATCCTCGCCGCCGGCATTGCCGGGGTGCAAAGCTGGCTGGTCGGCCAGTCGCTCAACTCCCCGGACAACCTGCTCAAGCGCGATCAGGTTTCCGCCATCCTTCAGCGGGAACAGGGAATTGTTCAGAAATGGCGCAAGACCGAGCAACAGTCGGACCTGCGCCCGCAGATTCGTCAGATCAACCGACTGTTGACCTACCGCGATGTCTGGTCCAACGTTCTGGGCGACATCGACCGGGCCATGAGCAAGCTGGGGACGCAGCAACCACTGCTGCCGAACCCGAACGGCGAGATCCTTTGGGAAGAATACAAGAAGGTGCCGCGTTCTCAGCGCCGCCAGATCTTTATTGAGCAGATCAGCACCAGGTACGAACTGGTCACGCCGGATGGCTTGCTCCCGTACCCGATTGCCAAGGACAAAGTTTCCAAACCGTTCGAAGACTTTGTACCCAGCTACGAAGTGGTGCTGATCGGCACGACCCCGCTTCAACAGCCCAATGACTTTCTCTACCAGACGTTCATCGCCACGCTGCAGGGCAACAATCCGGCCAACGGACGACCTTATGAGGTGAAAGCGGTCGAGCTGAAGAACGTGGCGCTGATCGGCGCCAGCGAGGCGCCGACAGGTCAACCGCCAAGCCACGGCGGTGTGATCGTACCGGGCGGAATGGGCCGCCGCGGCGGCTTCGATCCGTATGCCAACAACGCCCGGCCGGGCGCCTTCCAGGGCGGCGCGCAAGGCCAAGCCGCACCCCGGGTGATCATTCCCGGCCTGACCCCCGCCGAGCCCGAACAGCCCGATACCGATACCACCGCCGACAGCAAGGAGATCGAGGTCATCCCCCTGCTGCCGCCGTCCCAACTGGCCGAAGAAGACACATCGACCGATTCACGATTTGAAATACGCTGGCGACTGGTGCTGCGCAAGCCCGATAGCATGGGGCAGGTCTCCGGACCCCGCAGCGAGACGGAGTCCGAACCGTCGGCCCTCGAAGCCCCGGCCACACCAGACGCCACCGGTGCTACGGAGTCCACCTGATGTCCAATTTTTTGCAATGGGCGAAAAGCAATCCGGTGACGATCGGCTGCCTGCTGCTGGTCCTGCTGGCCCTCGGCTCGTTTGTCTGGCCAACCGGCGGACTGAAAAAAGGCGTGCTCGATGAGGCGGCCACGATCGCCCGCATGAAACGGACGATCGAAAACAAGATGCGCAGCACACACCCCCTGCCCATCAAACCCGTGACCGGTCCCGGTACCTTTACGGGGCCGATCCGAGAAACCGATCTTGCCGAGTTGGAGCGCATCTTCGAGAAGATGGGCACCGGCTACCGCCAACTGTTCAGCAACGTCCTGTCCATTAACCGCTACGGTCTGCGCAACGAGCAGGGGCAACCCATCAGTCCGCACCGGCCGTTGGTGGACCGATTGTTCCCGCAGATTCCCGATGCCAAGCGGTTCAATGCCCGTCAGAAATACGTGGACAATCTGCAACAACTCTACACGAGTCTCCAGGCCGGCACGCCTCCCACCAAGGCACAGATCGAAAGTGAACTCAAGCGCGTCGAGGAAGACTTCCGCGCCTCGATTCTCGTGCTGGAAGGCGAACTGACGACCGATCAGAAACGTGAACTGGCCGAACGCACCGTCAAGGCGCGCCGGGAGATGATTCTCAGCAAAGCCAGAAGCATCAAGCTGTACGGCGCGCCGCCCACCTTCTTCACCACCCAACCGACCGGTATTTTCAGCATCAGCAACCTGGCGCTGTCGACGGCCCAACCGACCGATTGGGACATCTGGGAAGGTCAGATGAATCTGTGGATTCAACAGGACATCTGCACCGCCATCCGCCTGGCCAACAGCGGTTCGCGCGATGGCCGAACCTACAACTCGGTCATTGATGCGCCGGTGAAGCAGATTACGCAAATCGAGGTGCTGCCGATGTACGTCGGCGTTCCGCGCACCGGCTTGGGTGCTGCCGCAACGGAAACGGATAACACGTCGACTTCTCCCTCTGCAGCTCCGCCCGAAGCCGGCTTCACCGTCTCGCCGGTCGGCACCGGTCGCCAGTCCAACCCGCTGTACGACGTGCGCCTGGCGACGGTCACGCTGGTCATCGATCCGGCCCGGATCAACGACCTGTTTGACTGGCTGGCGCAGGTCAACTTCATCACGCCGACCGTCAATTCGATCGCGCGAATTGACAAGCGCGTCGCCTTTGAAAACAGTTACTACTACGGTGCGGACGAAGTGGTCATGCTGAACATGACGCTCGAGTTTTGCTGGCTGCGACGTTGGACCGCCGGCCACCTGACCCCCGACAAAGCGCAAGAGGAATTCCAGAACTGGCTGTTCAATGCCGACCCGACCCAGCTGACCGAACAACAGCAGGCACTGGTCGACGCATACAAGGCCCTGAGCGATCCGGCCCAGCAACTGGAACTGATCAAGAAGGAATATTTCGATCAGGGCCTGATGCCCGATGTGGTTCGATATTATCTGGGCCTGCCCCCGTTGGATCCCAATTACGCCCCGCCGGGCTCACCCAGCAGTCCCGGAACGACCAACAGCTTCGACGCAACCTGATCTCTCCGGCGTTCGCGATTGTGATCGATGCTCGGCTTTGCGGAGTTTTGACCGATGAAAGTCAAAAATATCAACATCGTTGAAAAGCACATCGAAAAACTGGTGCTGCTGCTGTGCTTCCTGGGCCTGTGTTACAGCATCTGGGCCTACGCCGTCTCCAATCCTTTCACCGTTGAAATTGACGGCAAGCAGACCTCCGTCGATCAGATCGACGAGGTGGTCCTCACCTCCGCCGAACGCCTGACCAAAGAAATCGACAAGCCGGCACACACGGAATTGACCAATCTGCGACCGCCGAACTATCCCATGCAATTTGCCGAACGCCACGCCGCATCCATGGCGCCGGGGATCGACGGCTACAAGCAATTGGCCTTCTCGGCGGAACCCCGTCTGGGACTGGTGGGACCGGACATCACTGGTCCAGACGGTCCGACATACCACGTGCCGGTGGTTCCGGCCCCAAGCGGGGTTGTCGTGGAAGCGGGTATGGGCACGGTCGATCCCGCCGGATCACCCGCCATCACCACCGCCACCCATCCACAGACTCTGGCGTTGCTGGCGCCGGCGCCGTACGACCTGCAATGGATCTCGCTGGGTTGCCTGTTCGATGCCGAGAAGCTGCGCAAATCCCTCGCGACGGCTCCCGCCGATCCCCGGATTCGCAAGATCCCCGTCGAATGGTGGCGGTCCACGCTGGCGATGGTGGATGTCGAGATGCAGCGGCAGGAGCTATTGCCCGATGGCAACTGGTCCGATCCGCAGGCCGTCCCCGCCATGCCCGACAGTATCAAGGGCCAGTTCCGCCAAGCCACCGGTCAAGTCGCACTGGACATTGCCCCGCGCATGATCTCCTCGCTAATGCAGTTCCAGTTGGCGATCATGCAGCCGGAATTCTACCCGCTGTTGAACCAGCAGTGGGCGCCGCCCGGAGAGGGCGAGGGAGCCGGGCCGATCGAGCCGGACGATCCCTTCGCCGACGACGCCCGGGTCAAAACCCTGCGCAAACAGATCGAGGTGGAAATCAAGAAACTGGAGACGTATCAGAAACAACTCCAGCGCTACCAGGATCTTGGGCGTCCTGTACCTGCCCTGTTACAACGCCGCTTGCAGGACGCACAGAAAAAACTTCAGGAAATCGAAACGCAACTGCAAGAGCGCATCAGGCAGCTCGAACTGAAACGCCAGCGCCATCTTGCCGTCCCAGCCCCTGTCGTGCCCGAAACACCGGCGCCCCAAACGCCGACACCCGGTGTCACCGGCGGCCTGGTCAGCGGCAGCCAGATTCAACTGTGGGCCCACGACCTCCGCGTTGAGGAAGGAAAAACCTACCGCTACCGCGTAAGGGTCTATGTCATCAACCCGCTCTACAGTCGGCGCATGGCCGCCGAACAGGCCGAGCAATACACCGATCGCTTCAAGATCGCCAGCGATTTCTCTCCCTGGTCGGAACCGGTCGATACCGGCCGCATGCGCTACAGCTTCCTCAAGTCCGGTCGTTCGAGCACACGAACGGTCGCGATGGAAGTCTGGCGGTTCACCAACGCCCAATGGTTCAGGGCCGAGTTCGAGGCGACGCCGGGCGATGTGATCGGCGGACCGTCCACGCAATACCAGTCCCTGTTCGATCCCGAGGCGCTGGTCGTCGCCGGACCGGTGGATTTCAACACCGGACGCACCATCGTCGACATCGATTTCGATTATCCGATCCAGAGCGGCAACCTGACCCGCCCGACCGTTCGCCTGCTCTATGCCGACGGGAACAATCAACTCGGCTTCCAGCAACTTTCCCAGGACACCGAACGTATGAAGGAAGTGCTGGAAATACTTCGCCAGCGCATGACGGCGCTCCCCGCTGAGCCGGGACGGCGGCCGCGGCCGAACATCATGCAACCGCCGCGATACGACCCCCACCGTCGCCCGCCTGGAGGCCGCAGATTGGGAGGGCCGCCGAGCGATCCTTATGGAATTGAAGAAAATTAACACCGGCCGCCGCTCCAGTCGGCAACACGCAGGCAGTACGGAGTTCTTCTGAAGCATCCAAGGCCGGTCTCGCACCGGCCTTTTTCATGCGCGGTGCGGACCGTAGAGTCGGATGGCGATCCGGCGCACGCCGTGGCGGATGCGCTCGGCTTGGCGTTTGCTGTGTTGCGATTCATACAGCCGAGCGTGATGGTACAGCGTTCCGCTCGACATCAGCAGTGACAGGGGCGTGCCCAAGCCACATCTTTGCGCGATGCGCAGCAGCCGCCAGCGCTGCGGCCAGTTCAATCCCGCCGAGCCGGCCACGCGCCAGAAAGGCCCGATCCGCCGCAGCCAGCGATGGGCCGCCCCGGCCAGCACCACCAACCGGTAAAGCACCCACACCGCCACGACAAACGTCAGCAGGTGGAGCAGATCCGTCCAGCCCAGTTTCGGCCATTCCATTGCCCAGTCGCGCCGCGTTGCCAACATCAACCATTGCATGGATGCAAACTCCATTCGGTCAACCCGCCTCGCCCAACACACGGACATCGGGGTACAGGGGAATCCGTCGTTGCCGGATGATGCGCAGGGCGGCTGCACGCACATCGACATCCGACTCGCTCTGCGCCAGGGTCATCACCGGTTGAGTCATGGCCTGCGGTCGGGTGCGACCCACCACCCACAAAGCGCTGAGCCGATGGGAGGGGCGGGGGTCGTCCAGCATCGACGTCAGCGCCATCATCGTCCGCTCGGTCGGCTGCTCCGACATCGCCCACAGCGCGGTGGCGCGGCTGCGATTACCGCCCTCGTCAACCAGTCGCCACAACTGCGGCTTCGCCCGATCCAACCGACCCAGCCGATGCAGCGATTCGATGGCGTTGGAGCGAACACGATCATCGTCGTGATCCAGCGCCTTGCGCAGTGCCCGGTCCAACTGCGGCGTGTCGCGCGCCGCCCCCAGCGCCCCCGCCGCCGATGAAACCACCTTCGCGTCTTCATCTTCCAGTCGCTCAATCAACTCGGCGCTGTACCGGTCGGCCAGTCCCAGCTCGCGCACCATCGCCACCGCCCGAAAGCGTTGCCCGCCATCGTCGGCATGCAATTTCGCATTCAGCCGGCTGCGGTCCCGGCGATCCAGTTTCAACCAGGCCCGCCCGGCGCTGCGACGCGTGTTCTGTTCCAGCACCGCCCAGTTGTGCCACAACGAAGCGAAGCTGCGCTCGGCCAGATGTGCGGCGGCCATGCGGCGAATCGGCTTGTTGTGGCATCCCACCAGACGCGTCAGCAGGCGCGTTAATCCGCCCCACCGCCTGCGCAACAACCAGCGCAACGCCATCCGGGCCACCGCCGGCGACGGATCGAAACCCAAACAGGAGATCAGGGCATCCGCCTCCCCGCACCGCATTGCCTGCAACCTGCGCAGGCAGCCCAGACGCACCGACGGATCGGAACAACCGCTGATCCGCCCCATCGCCACCAGCTTGGCTCGCCGGTCCAGCGGCAGCTGGTCGATCCAGTTTGGCAACTGCCGTAGCGCCGCCGACTTCATCCCCGCCATTTGCTTGTGCGTGGGAACCAGGTGCTCAGCCCGGGGCAATTCGGCCAGGGCCTTGCGCATCCCAAAGCAGTTCAGCAGTGTCGGGTTCTCCAGCCAATGCCCGATCCACCGCTGCGCTCTCGGTCGAATCAGCGCCCGCAATGCCGCCGGACGCAACGTCGCGCAGCGCAACATAACCGGCGCCAGCCGGCACACATCCGGCTCGTCCAGCGCGTCCAGCATGCAGACCAGCGCCTTCGTGGCCGCGTCGTGCTGTGGATTGAAGAAGCGCTTCAGCCAGTCCGGACGCCGCTCGCACAGACCGCAGGCCGCGAGGATCACATCCCGCCAACGGTGACGCGCGTACGTACGACAGGCATCGACCAGCGCCCGCCCCATCGCTTCCTGCCACGGGCCTGGATCCGCACCGGCCTGACCGCAGTGCCGCTCCGTCCATTGCAGCATCGTGGCAGCGGCCCGCCGAGCCACGCGCGACTCCGAGCTGCTCAGGTGACGGTTGAGTTGATCCATCATCGCCCGATCCCCGGCCCGCGCAATGATGCGCACCGCATTTAGCCGGTCCTGAACCCCGCCATGCCGCCCCACCCCCCGCAACGCCTCGGCCAGCTTCGCCGATTCATCCACCACGCGCTGCTTCAGCGGATCCGCAAACATGTGGAAATGACGGACCAGCGCCTCCGAAGCAATCCGCCCGGACCGCTGCAACAGACGATCGACCAGAACGGGCATATCCGCCGGATCGGCCGTTGCCAGTGCATCGGCCAAGGCCCGGTCCATCCAGCGTGGGGCCAGACGGCCGGTCAGGTTCAGAACATTCTCAGAAACAGCCATGGGCATCCTCGAAATCGCGCCGCCCGCAATATCAGCAGCGCTCTTAACCATTATCGGTCCGGGTTTTTTTATCCCTGCAGACCTGATAGAAAACCGGTGGCTGTTTTTTTTCCTTTTTTGAACTTTTTACGTGAAATAGGGTAATAATCTCGTTACAATGCCCGGCTAATTGTTAGCTAACAAGGACTGAGCCAATGTCACTGCCGAATAAATCCCCCAGCACACAGACTTTCCGTCTGATGCTCTACCAGCGGGCCCTGCATCCGGAATTGTTTGAAATTCAGGACCGTGCGACGATTTCCCAGCACGATTACGAGCTGGAGGCCTGGATCATGGCCGGCGGACACGCCATGCGATTCCAGACCGAGAAGCAGTCGGTCGTCGAAGTGGTGATGGACCAGGAAATCACCCTCCCCGAGCGTGGTCTGCTCTACTGCCTGCCCTGCATCGGCGAAAAAGAGCACGATCAGCTTGTCGAGGACGAAATCCGCTTTGTCGCCGCGGTACAGACTGAGATCCTTTCCGACAATCTGTACAACGCCACGTACGGTGAATTACGGGACTTCGCCGACGAAACCGACGCCCTGACCTACGAATGGACCGAGGACGACGGCACGAAGAACCTCTCACTGCTTGACTTACAGCGATACAAGAGCGAAATCCACGCCCAGAGCTACCACCTGCTCGGAGCACCGGGTTTCATCCTGCGGACGCAGTCGATCTTTGAGATCCTCTGACGGCGCGTCGCATAACGCCAATCCCCGGGCCTGGGCGGCAACTGCCCGGGCCCGCTTTGCATCACGGGCCTTGTTCCCGATCCGCACCGCACGGATAATACAACGCCAGCCACCCCACGGATCCCCCGAACCATGACGCACGTACCCGGAAGAACCTGGACCGACGTCATCGAAGAGAACAAGAAGTCCGACGTGCCCGAAGGGCTGTGGATGCGTTGTCCCAATTGCGAGGCAATGGTCTACCGCAAGCTCGTCGAAGAAAACCTGCACGTCTGCACCGAGTGCAACCACCACTACCGCGTTTCCGCCCGCCAGCGCATCGAGATGCTCTGCGATCCCGGCTCCTTCGAGCCCAACTGGACTGACATCGCCCCCGTCGATCCGCTCAAGTTCAAGGACCGCAAGCCCTACAAGGACCGCCTGAAAGCCGAGACGAACAAAGTCACCCAGCCCGACGCCATTCTCGCCGGCACCGGATACATCAAGGGCCGAAGATGCGCCGTCGGCGCGCTCGATCCGAATTTCATGATGGGCTCGATGGGCAGCGTGGTCGGCGAAGTCATCACCCGCGCCATCGAACATGCCCACGAGCAGGACCTGCCGCTGATCATCGTCTCCTGCTCCGGCGGAGCACGCATGCAGGAATCCACCCTCTCGCTGATGCAGATGGCCAAAACCTCAGCCGCACTGGCCCGATTCGACCGCGACGGAGGCCTGTTCATCTCCATCCTGGCCGACCCGACCACCGGCGGCGTCACCGCCAGCTACGCCATGCTGGGCGACGTGATCTTCGCCGAGCCCGAAGCGCTGATCGGATTCGCCGGCCCGCGCGTCATCGCCAACACCGTCCGACAGGAACTGCCCGAGGGCTTCCAGCGAGCCGAGTTCCTGTTGGAAAAGGGCTTCATCGACCGCGTCGTCGAGCGCAAACACCTCCGCAGCGAAATCTCCCGCGTGATCGACTTTGCCGGGAAGTAAGGGTCTGGGGCTTGGGGATTTCGCAATCCATTCGGCATGGTCACTTCAGTGAAATGCACCGCGTTGTGGCGCGGCGGCTGACAAGAACGCGATGAATCGCGTCGCTATATCTGGATTCCCGCCTCCGCGGGAATGACGGGGAATACCCCCACCGTGAACGGCGGGGCTTGGAAACAGATCAACGAATTAACGAGTTAACCAACCAGCCAGTTAACCAAGCAACGATCTCACGCTGAATCGCGGTCGACGACGCGGTAGTCATCGCGTTCGCCGCGGCCGGTCAGCGGGTAGTCCTTGCGCAGCGGGTGAGCGGGGTAGGATTCCCAGGTAAGGATGCGGCGCAGGTCCGGGTGGCCGTCGAAACGGATGCCGAACATGTCGAACGTTTCGCGTTCGTGCCACTCGGCCCCGGCCCAGAGATCGGTGACGGTGGGCAGACGCAGGGCCGGGTCTTCTTCGGTGCCGCTGGTGTCGAGCGACGGATCGAGAAACACTTTGACGAAAATGCGGCGGTTGTGGTTGTAGGAGACGAGGTTGTAGACCACAGCGAAGCGACCGTCCATCTTCGCCGGGTAATCCAGGTAGTCGATGCCGAACAGGTCGGACAGGAAGTTGTAATCGGCGGCGGGTTCGTCCCGCAGAAACGCCAACACCTCGTGCAACTTCTCTTTCGGCGCCACCACCGTGACCTGACCGCGGAACTCGGCGGCCTTGAGGCCCTGCCCGCTGAACCGCTCCTTCAGCAGCGAAACGGTGGGATGATCAGGAACGACGGGAGTATCTGACGGTGTATCGGTCATGGCGTATTACCTCGCGGGTGCACCATTGTTGCGGGATGCGCGTGCAAGATCAAGCAAACGCCCATCGGCTTGGGCTCGGCCGCCCCACTGTCTTACAATGGGTTTTAACACTTTACGGAACTAACACGATGCAGCAACAGACCACGGCGAGGAAAAAGATTCCAGGAACCTCTATTTCTGGGAAAAAGGTCCCTGACGCCTTTTTCCTGGCTGGTGTATCGCTGATCGCAGTCCTGCTGACCCGTTGCGGCGGACCCACCACCTTCGACGATCCCCGGACGACCATGATGGATCCCAAGCTGAGCCATTCCATCCGCTGGAAGGCCGCCAGACAGTTCGAGCGCGAAAGCCCGAACGATCCCAGGCGTATCGCGGCACTGCGCGAGCTGGTCTGGATGAAGTATCAGCCAACGGAGTTTCGCACGTATGCCGTGGACGAGTTGATCGAGCACAACGAAGCGGAAGCACGGCAGTTTCTCAGTCGCCGGTTGATGATCATCCGGGACTGGAAGACCTACCATCACATTCACAAGATCGTGGCCGAGCGGAACTGGACGGACTTCACGCCGGGCCTGGTGCGGCGGTATGCGATTCCCGTGCGCATGTATTCGGATGCGGACCGCCCCGAGCGCCAGTTGATCGCTGCGCTGAATCCCAATCAGCAGGTGGAGCAGGTGGTCCTGCGCGTGTTCGCCGATCCGGATTACGCCGAGCGGATCGAAACGCGCGCCGCTGCGTGGGCCCTGCTGAACCGCCTGGTCGAGCGCGAAAAGTTGATGACGATGCTGATGGAAATCGAAGCCGAGACACCGTTGGTGCTTGATCTCCAGGCCGGGGCGCGCGACTTGCACGTCACCGCCGACAGCATGGAAACGATCGCCTGGCTGCAGACGCTGCGCACCGAGCCGCACCGCGCGTTCTGGGCGAAGACCAAGGCGGCCGTGGCGCAGTTGAACGACGAGCAGCGCCGGGGCCTGGAACTGCGCCATCTGGGGTTGTTGGTGCATCTGCACGAAACGAACGACCCGATGCTCCGTCGCTCACACGCCGATCTGATGCGACAGTTGAGCGGCTTCGTCGGTTCGCAGCAGCACTACCTGAAAGGTCCGACGTTCGACGGCCCGATGGACAAGGCGCCTCAGCGTCTTTACGACTGGCGCGACGATCTGTGCTGGGCGGATTTGGCGGTCATGCTCGCCGTCACCCGCACGTTCGACGACCGGCAGATTGTCGCCGACTGGTTCGCCCAGGCCAAGGCCGATTTTCGTGATGAAGGATCGGAGCACGGCGGGCTGCTGCGCTGGGACGAAACGGGCCGACTGTGCGCCGCCGGGTACCGGCCGCAGTTTCGCAAGCATGACCTGGCCTATTACGCCTCGAAGAAAATGATTCTCGACGCGTACACCGCGTTGGCCCATTATCATTTTCACGCACAGAAATACCGGAACACCGACTACGCCGGCCCGGGGATGGGCGATCAGAAGCGCATCGGCGGTATTCAGCGTTTCAACGGTCTGGTGCTGACATTTATCAACCGAGACAAGCTGAATGTCGATTACTATTGCGGTCGGCGTATCATTGTTGACCTGGGTTCCATTCACCGCTAATCCGGTTTCTTCATGCAGGTGTTCATAATTTTGCTGGTGATGGGATTGCTGATCGGCACCCAATGGCCGCAGACGCCGGTCGACTGGTCCCGGGATTGGCTGGTGCTGATGCTCGTCGGGCCGTACATGGGCGCGGCGATTGCACTGCAGTTGGTCTGCTCGTGGAGCTACCGGGCGCTGGAGCGTTCGTCGGGTCGGTCCGGGCGGATTCTCACGCGCACCTACCGTCTGCTCGATGCGATACGCTGGCTGACGCTGGTGTACTACTTTTTCAGTTTGCTGGAATTGGGCCTGTTGACGTGGCTGATCGGGGCGGTGGGTTGGCAGTTGCCCGGTCAATTGCTTTTTATGCTGCCGCCGGTGATGGTGATCGTGGCGGGCTGGTGGGCGTATTACCCGATCGACCGCCGATTACGTGAATCGGCGCTGATCCGCCGTATCGACGAGGGGCAAACGGTCTGGCCGATCTGGACGCGTCGGCAGTTTATCTTCAGCCAGGTCCGTCACCAGTTGCTGTTGCTGCTGGCGCCGCTGGTGCTGCTGCTGGGCTGGTGGCAGGCGGTGACGTGGCTGATGGAAACGGGGCGGATCGACTCGGGCCTGGAACAATGGTTGCTGGGGGCGGGGGCGATATGCATCCTGCTGCTTTCGCCGCTGCTGATCCGACACATCTGGGACACCCGTCCCCTGCCCGACGGACCGATGCGCGATACGCTCATCGCATTGTGCAAAGCGCAGGGGGTGCAGGTGCGCCAGTTGCTGCTGTGGCATACCTACGGAGGCATGATTAACGGTGCGGTGATGGGCGTGGTCGGCCCGCTGCGCTACATTCTGCTTACCGACGGCCTGCTCGATCAGATGAAGGCCGATCACATCGAAGCGGTGATGGCGCACGAGTTGGGCCACGTCAAGAAAAAACACATGCCCGGCCTGTTTCTCTGCGCCCTGGGAACGCTGGCGGCAATTTCGCTCGTCGTCGAAGTGGCACTGTTCGCGCTTGCGGCCGTGTTCGAGCAGATCGGCTGGACGCTGCCGCAACCGCCCCAGACGCTGAGTGCAGCCGATGCGTCCGGCGGTGCGGTGTTGGCCATCGCCATGGGCGTCGCCGTGCTGCTCTGGGCGGCGGCGTTCGGGTATATCTCCCGACGGTTTGAGCGCCAGGCCGACACCTTCGCCGTGCAACATCTCAGCGCCGGGTCGGAGCAGATCACCGAATCGGCCGCGCAGACGATGATCGGCGCACTGGAGCAGGTGGCCACACTGAACCACGTGCCGGTCGGACGAAAAAGCTGGCGTCACGGTTCAATCCGCTGGCGCTGCAACTACCTGCGATCGCTGATCGGGCTGCCCGTCGACCGATGCCCGATCGACCGGCAGATGCGGTGCCTGTGGTGGGTGTGCGGTGTGATGCTGGCCGGGGCGCTTCTGGGAGAGTGGCTGTTGTTCCGGATGGCGGGGTGAGCGTCATGGCCGACGGCGAACCGCCGCCGGATGAACCGGTGGTCGTCGACCGCCGGCTAGTGCGTCTTGCAAGGTTTGTGTCCGGTCCGAACGAGCCGCGACGGTGAGGGAGCGGTCGTTGGGCCGTTGATCCGCGTCCGACTTTCCGCTCTCCCGCAGGTCAATGACCGCACAACGCCCGAACCCGGCGGGGCAGGTGCGGT